>JAFVTX010000031.1 GCA_017503015.1 Fibrobacter sp.
GCTTCACGGCGTCCATATTCACGCGGCCCACATCGGCCATCACGGCCATTTTCATCTTGGAGTCGATACCGTCCTTCACTTTCCACAGCAGGTCATCGTCGCAGAACTTCCACGGACCATATTCCTTGGGGTCGAAAAGTTCGGGAGAATTCTTGTAGCCCATTTCCATGTAGTCGATGCCGGCTGCAGAGAGGAGGGTGTAGAGGCGACGCACAAATTCCAGAGAAAAATCGTGCTTGTTCACCAGGCCGCCGTCGCGGATGGTGCAATCGAGAACTTTGATAGTTTCGTAGTACATGTTTTAGACGAGAGACGAGAGACGAGAGACGAGAGAAGTGTTGGTTCTATTGACTATCGCTGTCGTCGTAGGTTAGGGGTTAGGTTTTATAGTCGGAGGGGAATTTAGAATAAGAAGAATTCCAAATCAATGGGTTTGGCAGAATTCAACAAAATTTATTTATTTTTAACGCTATTTTTGCGTAGATTATTCAAATTTCGCTCCAAAATCAAGGAAATAGCCACCTTTGCCAGCTACTCGACCACCACCTTTACTACTAGTTTTCAGTGTCTGTATTTCCGAAAATGCATTTTCCTGCAAAACAGAAAATTCATTTCACATCTATTTTACGCATATTTTGCGTATTTCAAAACCCCAATTTCACACCCCACACTCCACATTCCTTATTCCTCACACCCCTTCCTTCTTTTCTATCTTGCACCTCAATGAGCCCCCTATTGCAAAAAGCCATCGAAGGCATTCGCCTCTCCCCCGCCGAGGCATTGGATTTACTGAAAAACGCCCCGTGGACCCAGGTGGCAGAGGCAGCCAACATAGTGCGCCACAGAATCAATCCAGGCAACAAGGTGGGCTATACGGCTTTCCGCATCGTGAACTACACCAACGTGTGCGAAATCACCTGCAGTTTTTGCAGCTTTTGCAGGCCGGCCAAGAGCCCCGAGGCCTACGTGCTTAGTTTAGGCGAAATCCGGCAGAAAACGCTGGAGGCGAAGGCCAAGGGCGCAGACCAAATCTTTTTGCAGGGCGGCGTGAACAGGGACATTCCCTTAAGCTACTACACCGACGTCTTGCAAATGCTCACCCGCGAAATGAGCGTAAAGGTCCGGGGGTTCTCGCCGGTGGAATTGGTGCGCATCGCCGAATTCAACCACATGGAGCTCGACGACCTGCTCGACATTTTGAAAGCGGCGGGACTCAGTTCCGTACCCGGTGCCGGGGCCGAAATTCTCAGCGACCGCATGCGTCAAATTCTGTCACCGAAAAAACTTCCCGCCAAACAATGGTGCGACACTCTTGCCGCCTGCCACAAGAAGGGATTGCCCGGCAGCGCCAACATCGTATTCGGCAGTTGCGAAACCGCAGAAGAAATCGTCGAGCATCTGGATTACGTGCGCAGCACCCAAGACGTCGCTCAGGGCTTCAAGAGCTTTGTAGTATGGACCTTCCAGCCGCAAACGGACAAGTTCCCCATTAGGCACGTGCGGGGCGACGAATACCTGAAACTGCTGGCCCTTTCACGCCTGTACCTGGACAATATTCCCCACATCGAAGTGTCGCTCTTGGGCATGGGCCTTTCGCTGGGAGAGCTTGGGCTCCACTGCGGCGCCGACGACATCAACAGCATTGTGATAGAAGAAAACGTGTTGCAGAACCACGGACTCACCTCCATCGCAGAGGCAGAAGCCTTCATCAAGAACGCCGGTTTTACGCCGTACCGCCGTTCTTTAAACTTCGACTAAAATCTACACCGCACATTCCACATCACCTCAAACCTCGTGCCTCGAGCCTCGAACCTAAAAAAACACCGGCCCGCTTTTGGCGGATCCGGCATAAAGAGAGAGTTATGAATTTTGGGCTTGTTAGGCGCGCTTGGAGCGCTTTCTCAAACTTTTGACCAGCAGGGCGGCGAGAATGCAGTACATTTAATCCTTCTTTTTTGGCGTTTTTGGGTTGTTTTTCAAATTGACGCGCCAATGATAACAAAATTTTACCGTTTTGACAAGGCGTTTGTTAAAAGATTTTTACTTTATTTTTCTTACATGAGCCCTCAAAACCCTAGCCCTAACGAGTTATCAGTCATCGGATTTCAGTCCTCCGTCCATAATTTGGCGCCAAAGGCGCGATTATAAAAACCCATAACTCATAACTGACAACTCATTACTGGTCTCGCCCCTCAATTTTTGTAAATTTGGGGCCATGAAAAGATTGTTGTTGATTCTTCTCTGTCTGGCAGCGGTCGCAACGGCCCGCATGTCGCTCCAGGTGGACAAGGACCGCGTAGAAGCCGGCAAGACCTTCAAACTGATGCTTATCGTGCCCCTGCAGGAACTCCCCACCGAAAGGGGCGTCCCGCAGCTGGAAACGCGTAACGGATTTACCTTCTTGGGCCTGGACAGCGCAGAACAGGTCATCCGTCCCGATTTCGAAGACATGTTCAACTCCTTCTTTGGCGGAGGTGGCAGGCCTTACAAGGCAAGGGTCTATAGTTTCAACATCCGCGCCCCCAAAAAGACAGGCTCCCTAGACGTTGGGCAAATCGAATGGAACATCAACGGAAGCGTGCGCACCATCAGCGGAAACATTCCCATAAATATCCAGCGGGCCTATAGCGACGAAGCCCTATCCGTAAGTCTCACCCCCAGCAAAAGATCCATCTACGAAGGGGAACAGTTCTACGTCACTCTCGGGTTCCACACCTACGAGCATTTCGAGGGAGGCCTGCAGGCCACCGACATGAGCACTGGCAACGACTTTATCGTCCACCGCGGCGACCTTTCCACCATGGAATTCAAGCCCGTCGAAGGCGCCCGCCGCGAAATGCAGGCCAGCGCCAAGTTCGCCTGGCTCTCTCCCACCAAAAGCGGCTCCCTACAAATTCCGCCCTTCAAGTTCAAGTACACCAAGCGGGGCGAACCGAAAATTGTAGAAGAAAAGAAGCAGATGGGCGGCATGTCTTTCCACAGCCAGTCCATCAAGCAGGAATCTATCGAAGCCGAAACCCAGACTCCGACTGTAAACATCACGGTAAAGCCTCTCCCCGCCCAGGGCAAACCCGCAGACTTTAGCGGTATGGTAGGCGACTACAAGTTCAGCGCCGATTTCGACCGCACAAACCTCAAGGTAGGCGAAGCCCTGACGCTATCCATAAACATCAAGGGCGACGGTACGCCTGGCACCATCACGGACCCTAAACTTCCCGATTTCAGCGAGTTCCGCTCCGTCCCGCCAGAAAACAACATCTCCAAAAAGGTTACGGGGAACAAGGTCATCACCTCCAAGGACATCAAGGTTTTCCTCTACCCCAAAAAGAAGGGGTCCTTCGAAATCCCGGCCATAAACTATTCCTGGTTCAACCCCGCCAAGAAAAAATATGAAACGGCTACCGCAGGCCCCTGGACCATCGAGGTGGAAAAAGGGGACACAGGTGCCGAAGCCATTTTCCAGAGTCCCGTGGCAGGATCCGCAGGCCCAAGCGCCGTGCAAAAACAAGAAATTGAATCCCTAGGTAGCGACATCCGGTTTATTCACACCAGCGCCGCAAAGGCGGACAGCCCCGCCCCCTACAAGAGCGTGCTGTTCTGGATTCTCTTTACCGCAGCCATTCCTTTCTACATCGTCGCTACCCTTCTTGTCAAGATCCGTCGCAAGCGTAACAGCAACGCGGCTCTGGTCCGCAAGGGGCATGCCAACAAGCAGCTCAAAGAAAAGTTCGCCCAGGCCCGCAAGGCTCTCGAAGCAGGCGACGGCAAGGGATTCTTTGCCGCTCTCGAAAACGGGCTCTTGAACTACCTGAGCGACACCACCAACCTGGAATTCAAGGGCATGACACGCCCCCAGATGAAAGAGGAACTGGCAAGGCTCGGCGTGAAAGAAGAAACCATTGCCGCCATCGACAGCTGGCTTGATAAATGCGCTTTCGTGCGCTACGCTCCCGTGACGGCCACGCCCGAAGAGCAAAAACAGATGCTTACCGATGTGGAAAAGCTTTGCGAGAAAGTTAGATAGTTCGAAATTCGGAATTCGGAGTTCGGAATCGAGAAGGTTTATATGAAAAGTTTTGTATTTATTCTGATTACTATTCTAACGGCATTCGCCACCTCTAATGCAACCGAAACCTGTGCCGGTCTCGAAGCAGGTGCCAAAGCCTACAACGAAGGCGATTTCGAACGGGCCGTTGACGAATGGCGGAGCTGTGCCGACAGCGGCATTAACGATGCTGACCTTTTCTACAACCTGGGGAACGCCTATTTCAGGAGCGGAAAACTGGGATTCTCCATTTTCTACTACAAGAAAGCCCTCCGTCTTAGGGCCAACGACAGCGACATTCAGCACAACCTGAAATACGCCCAGGCCATGACCCGTGACAAGGTAGACGAAGATTCCGAAGAGAACCCCATTCTGAACGCCCTTTTCCAGGCGCACCACGCCATTTCCCTAAAGACGCAGCTCTGGATTATGCTCGGCATTTTCTGGGCCATAGCCATTGCCGCCGTGCTGACCAGAATCAGCCTGCGCGAAAAGGCCCGAAACATCTACACCGGCATCATCTTTGCGCTTACCATCGTCTTAGGAGTCTTTGGCGCCAGTGCCGGCTACAAGATTTTTGTCCTGGAAACGGACATCACCGGAGTTGTCACCGCAAAAGACGCCGACGTGACCAGCGCTCCAAGCGACAAGTCCCAGACCCTGAATACCCTTTCCGAAGGAACATCCTTCCAGGTGCTTTCCATCCAAGGAAATTTCGCCGAAATCCAGCTGGGCGAAAAAATCAAGGGCTTCGTCAAGCTCTCCGACGTAGGAATCGTGGAATAAGGTCAAACCTGCGGGTCAATCAATGTGTAGTGTGTGATGTGTAGTGTGTAGTGGTTTATTCTTAACTTATCATTTCGCATTACTCATCTCACACCTCACATTAATTTCTTGTCTCCATCAACCCTAACACCTACAACCTACTACCTACAACCTAATCAAACCTAAGCATCAGCGCGATTTCGAACTGCAATATCTGACGCAGGTGAGGCGTCTCATCGTCCAGCTTTTCGTGGATCTGACGGTACTCGATGTAGCTGCTCATTGAAGCGATACGGTTGAACTGGTAGCCTGCGCTGGGCCGCACGAACCATTCGTGCGTGCGCATGGGCACAGTACGGTCCGTCTTGTGGAGTTCCGGCTTGTAAACAGCATAGTCGTATCCGTCAATACTCCATTGCCTAAACACACCGTCGGTGCCGCTGGCCTTATTCCACATGTCGTATCCCGGGTCAGGGTCGTATTCCTTGCGGATGGTCTTGTTGTAGTCGTAACCGGCGGTAAACTTCAGGTCGATATCGTTTTCCAGCTTGAAATACCATTTCCAAAGCTGGAACCCGCGCTTGGTCTTCAGCGGGTACGAAATGGTCAGGTCATTTCCGATATTGATGGCAAAGTCGTTGTACAGGGAGGTATGAATCCAGGGTGTATCCCAGAAATAGTCCGTAGTATCCCGAATGTCTCCTTCCTTATCGGGCCAGCTGGGATAACCGATAACTTCTTCCTTGGGCCGTCTGTCCGTAGACTCTATCTTCAGGCGCACCGCATTGTCAATCCGCATATTGCTCTGGGTCAAGAAAGACACACGGACCAGCGGGTTAAAGTTCCACTGGTGGGCCCAGGAATCTTCGGCACTCTGGAAAGGCCGCACCACGATGGTCCTGGTGTAATCAAACCGATGAGCGGTGCTCACGCTCTTGAATCCATTCAAGAAAGACACCCGCTGGGAGAAATTCGGCACATTCACGCCAATACCAATTTTCGGCCACACCGTAGTGGTATCCAAGTACAGCGGGTATTCACGAGACTGGTTAAATTCTTCACGCCACATCAAGTCACCCGTAACACCGATATCCCAAATAGGCAGCACAATGCCCGTCCCTATCTGGAACTGACGGGAAACGGAGTGGCGGAAATTCCCCTGATAGACAAGGGTGTCTACATGACGGTTGCGGTACTGGGCAAAGTGCGTAAAATCATCACGATGGTCAAGTTCCATATCGCCAGAAACTATATTCCAGAATCCTCGATTACGGTAACCGTTGCCAAGACCCAAGCCATACAGGTAATATTCCATGGGGGTCACGCCCTGTTCCTCGTACAGCTGCGACAGGGTAAAGTTTTCACCAACGGTATTTGTCGTGGTCTGCCAACTCATGCGGATTTCGTTCCACTTGATCTTTTCAAGGGACGTTGCCACCACATTGTCCTTTCCGAAATTCTGGAAGAAATCGATTACCCTGAAGGTGGGGCTAAAGTCAAAGCGGTTCGTCTGGGATATAGTCCAGTAATTCTTCTCGATATCGGTGGCGTCCAAGAAGTCGTATTCGTCAGGAATAGTCTTTTGCTGGTTGAAGTCCGAAGTAAAGGTGGTATTAAACGGAATAAAGGGAATCAGCCTCGGGTTGAATCCGATCTTGAACTGCTGGGTACGGGCCCGTTCATTTCTCAAAATACCGTAGGAACGGCCATATTCTCGGGTTCCCACGCTGTCCACGCGGTAGAATGCAGAGGTGTCGTAGCGGATTTCATAGGTTTCCGGGTTTTGCATGTCGATTGCCCACTCTCTGCCATCTTCCATAGTTCGAGCAATCGTATCCCGAGGCACAATCACCACGCTGTCCCTGGAAACATAGACCTTACGGTCCGTATGGTCGTAATCGAACACGTAATCGCTGGCAAAGAGTCCGCCTTCTTTTGTAGTAAAGAAATTCTCCTTCACGAATCCTTCGCGATCGCCACCGCCCTGCATGTCACGGGAAATGTTCAGGGAGTAAGAGGTATTCAACCAAGAAAGGATATTCCAACGCATGTTCAGTTTGTGGTTCAAGTCTGCCGTGTAGGTCACCACCTTGTCCACCTGGGGTTCCACAAAGTCCGGGTCCCTATCCTGGTCCACATAACGCACATAGTTGAAATCGAACAGTGTCAAGTCAAAGGTCTGGGGCCAGGGTTCAAATTCCGTCTTCGCAAGGGCCTTGCTGAAGGCGTTGTCAAACTTGCCAAGCCCCTCGAAAGGTTTGAACTTGAACAAGGTGAAGGTCCCCAACTTGTACTCCAAAATAGTCCTGTAAGAGTATGTCGAGTCGGCGCTGGTGGTGGCGCGGCCTTCGGATTCCGCATAGGAATAACTCGCCGCCGGGCGCTCCAATAGAATCTGGGAGAGGGCCTCCCCTATCTTGGTATCTGCCGCCTTGTAGTCCTTGCTATAGCTTACGCTGAAACTCTTTTCACGAACGTATGACTCGTAGCCTTTGGATTCCGCCTTATCACGCAGTTTTTGCTCCTTAGAATTTGATGTCACCGAAAGGTCGTTCTGGAACATGTCCTTGGTCAGGTTCGAGAAGCTACTCTTTTTAAGAAGCATGTCATCCGTAGGCTTCATGTAGGGGCGCTTGGTGGTGCTGTTGTAACCGAAGTTCATGGGAATATGGAACCCAAGACTGTCGGCCAGGAACTTGTTCAGGCTTATGTTTAAGTCGCCCGCAATGTCCAGCTGGGACGCCGCATCGGAAAGTTTCGGCTTCGGGGACCCTCCCGTAGTAGAAAGCGTTGCAAAATCTCCGTCCTGATACCGCACCGCACCCGATAGAGAAATAAAGTCCGCAAACTGTATCTGGCCCGAGGTTCTTGCCGCATAGCCCCATTCCGTATCCATGTCCGAAAGGCGCAAGTCGTCAATCCAGAAAGTTCCCTTCAAATCATCTGGCGAAGCGTCTGCATCGGCAATAATGACAAAGCGGATCCAATCTATACGGGTCACCGACGGATTACCCACCAGCTTGATCTGTTCTTCGCGGGAACTGCCTTCTACCTTGCGAACCGTCGGCTCCAAGAAAGGAGGCTTACGGCCACGTTTCATATCGGAGAAATCGGAAAGGTCCATGGCGAACGCATTGGCCAGCCAGTTTTCTTCATGGCAGTCCTGAGGGCGATCGCCCGAAGTGCAGTTGTACTTTGTCGGACGGAAACTCCATTCATAGTAATCACTGGAGCCATCTAGAGAACCTTCACCAAACTGAAGGGCAAAACGTACAGGAACCTTGTCCGCTTCCGTCTCGTAATGGATTTCCATCTTGACGGACTTGTAGCTGGACAAATCCTTCACCTCGTTTTCAAAGACGCGGGTCACGCCCACTTCCTGACCGGGACTCATATTCTGATAGTCCAGTACCAAGGCCGTTTCTTTCAGAGGAGCATTGGTTTCTGAATCGCGTTCCGTCTTGGTATTGGGAGATTTCGTGTAGATGTTGGAATCTTCACGGTTGTTGATGGTGGTGACCTTGATGCGGCTAGTGTCACGGGTGTCCATAGATTCCTGCACCTGGGTGGGCATGCCGTTCACTTCTACCACCTGGGAATTTTCCGTAGAGCTGGTCTTGTAGAGGTCGGCCACCGTCGTTTCTTCCCAGGAGTTTCCCACCACAGCCAGGCTCACAATCTGGACCTTGGATTCGGCAACACCCGGATTTAGGCCGCCAATCCAAAGCCTGGAATAAAGGGCCTCGGCAAGAATGGTCTTGTAGTCGCTTCCCGACGGCGACACAATGGTATCGTACTGGTTCAGGGGGATTCTCCACTTGCGCCAGCCGTTTTTCAGGTCTTCGTAATCCATGTGGTCCGTCTTGGACAAATCGATGCGGTAACGCACAAAGCTAATGTCCGTGTCCAGAGAACCGTTCTTGTTGATGTCTTCGGTATCGTACAGGCGTTCACCGGAGTTGTTTTCGGTACCGTTGATGTGTACCGACGGATCACTTTCATCTTCCAAATCCTCGTCGTAATTATCCTGGGCAATATCCGTAGCAGAGGCATCCGAATTGGCAGCCGTAATCTCCGACGAAATACATCCCGAAATACGGCAGTCCCACACCAGGCGCTTTTCGTCGGAACCGGAAACCTTATCCAAACCATTGTCGGTACGGGCAACCGTTGTACCCAGGTCGTTTTCGCCGTCATATTCCTCATTAGGTTCATAGCCGTTGATAGAAATGTCTTCGCTCATGAGACCCAAGTCCAAGTAGATAGAGCCTACGTTTCCGCGGGCCACCACTTCCAAGTACTTCATCTCGCTCAGGTCCTGGTAGTAAGAACTGTTAGGACGCATGATACCGCCCCAGGAGTTACCCACCAAGTTGTCGTTGGCGCGGAGGGTCATCTTCAGCACCGTCAGGTGCTGGTTGTCCACATCGGAGTTGCCTACACTAGGATAGATGTACTTGTACAGTTCCGTGGTGTTGCTGTGCCAAATAAACTCGCCCTTGTGGCGATAGTCCTGGTTCTCGATGTAAGTCGAAGGCTGGCGTGCAACGCCGCCCGGAGGCGATGCCGGATACCACGAAAGTCTGGTAAGGGGATAAGTAAGGCCCGAAACCGTAGACTCGAAATCTTCTACAAGGGCCTCGTTGTCTCCGCTGGTGTTTGCATTATGGCGGCTGGCGGCAAATTCCGCCTCGAACCGCCAGCTGGACTTGGCGTCCGTCTGAATTCCGGGAATCAAGTTCACGAAGTCGGTCAGAGCCTGTACCGTGTCCTGCAGACGCAGGTTCATACCCCACAGCACACTGGAGAAAGGCTCGTTCCCAAGGGTCGGGGTCTTGGCCGTAGTGCTCTGGCTCTTATACAGCGCAGTGACACCAAAGAGGGATCCCGTACCAAAGCCGTAGCGTTCCAACGGGAGTTCCGCTCGCGCGCCCAACAGCAACTTGTTGTCTATCTCGAACAGAGGTTCACATTCAAACTTGACCTTGATTTCCTTGTTGGGGTCCAGGGCGCGCTCGCTCAAAAGCTCAATCTGGCCAAGCTCGTAGTTCACCTCGTAGTCCGTGCCGCGAATAAGGGTGGTGGAACCGGCGGTCAGCTTTTCCGTGCCCGGAGAAATATCCATGCAGGAACCCGCACTCACCGAATAGCTAGACGCAGGGTCACGAACACTGATGATGGAATTGCGGCGCTTACCCACCGATTCAAAATAGAAGCGGCTGGTAAAGCGGTTCAGCTTGTAGACCGGCAAGGTGTACAGCTGGGACATGGCTCCCGTAGAATCCAGCAAGCGAAGCGGTTCCAGGCAGTTTTCGCGAGCACGCTCCGTAGCGCCCGCTCCGGAATACTGCGACAAGGGTTTACAAGGGAGCCACATTTCGCCAGTGTAGTTTCCGGAGGCGTCCTTCTTGAAGATGGTCGCATCGTTCACCAGCGGGCTTCCGGTGGAGGTGTCCGCCACCCCAAGAGTCTTGAGGTAGGTGCCCGTCATGCCGGACTTGTTCTTGAGGCGCAGCACAAAGCTGCTGGAGCTTGCATCAGAAATTCCAACGGAATAAACATTACGGAGCATCAGCTTGTCGATGTCCGTCAGTTCCGAAAGGGTGGCGTCCCACTGGATCAGCACCATGCTGGAGCCGTTCCTGATGGTGGTGCCCGTGCGGCCGCTACCATCGTTACTCCAGCTTGCCGCCACCAGGGTATTGCGGTTCACCCCGTTGATTTTCAAAATTCCGGTCTTGGGGTCGTAGGTGTAATCGCTGCTGGGAATTTCCACCATGCGTTCCACCAGTTTCGTAATGGTTTTGCCGCCAGGCGTCTTGTACACCACCGTGATGTTATCCACCACGTCCTTGGCGTTGTTCAGGTTGCTGCGCTTAAAGAGTTTCAGGTTCGTGGCCGGATAGTTTGAGGTGGTGCGTCCGGTAATGGCCGCACTGATGTAGTTGTCCCTGGCCTCGTGGTTCAAGAAGTAATAGCGGTAGGCCACGAACTGCTTGTCCAGAATCTGGAATTCCGTAGTGGACTCGTTGGCATTGATGGTGTATTCTTCTTGGGAACCGCCATCCTGGGACGCGATGGTGGTAAGCCTCCAGTCCCCAAGTTTCCAGTCAGCCTTGATACCGAATAGCCCCTGGTGGTTCTCGGAGTATCCCGTCAGTTCCGTACCCGAGAGGGTCAGAGAAGTCGTTCCCGCTTCCACCCTCTGGAGGATGTAGTCCTCGAATTCGTCCTTGTAGGATTCCTCGTAGACCACCCTCACCTGGTTCTGGATACCGAGGCCCGTTTCCACGTTGTTGATTTCCACCGTGATGTAGGGACCGATCTTACCCTTCACCATAAAGCTCGGGTCGTAATGCAGCGAAAGGGACGGCACCAGGCTCGTGTTGGTGCTGCCCTGGGCATCGTCCTTTTCGGCATAACCCTTGAGGCGAATGTCCATGGTCCCCTGGAGCATCAGCTTGGGCTTGTCCAGGCCAAAATCCTTCATCCAGGCGGGCATGGTCACCGGTACCGTAATGTCGAATACAGAACCAGTTTCTGGAGTTTCATAGCCGCCGTCCTTCTGGCCCACCAGGCCGTTCAGCCACAGGTTCTTGCGACCGATATCGTACATATCCGCCACATAGTCAGTCAATTCCGGGTAGTGGGCGGTCCACAAGGTGGTGGTGTCCCTAGAAAGGCTGTTCACCCGCTTTTCGCTCACATCCATTTCACGGGTGGCGATATCAATGTCATGACTATAGACCTGGCCCCTGTTGTTTTTCATGAGCCTAGGAGACGCCCCGACGCCACCGAAAGGCAACATTCCATTCAGGGGGGTGGCCGAAGGGGGCAATTCCATATACTGGTAGGTAGGCTGCCACTCCGTCTCTGCCGGGTCCGGTTCCGCCTCTGTTGGTGCATAGCCGCTGGAGTCCGCCTGAGCCCACAGGGAAACACTTGCCCATAGGATGGACAAGCCAAAGGCGAACACCCCCAAGGGGGTTCTATGCAAGAACCTTTTCAAAATATTCCGTCACAAAATACTGAATTTAGGGATCCTAAATCCACTATTTTTTCAAGATTTTCGGGGAAATTAGAAAAAAAAGCCCAAGGCAAATGGCCTTGGGCTCTCAAGAAAGGGGTTTGAGGACCTATCCTAGATGAACAGTTCGATTCCGCCGCGAACCTTTTCCCATGACTTGTTCTTCTTGCACAGGAAATCCATCATCTTTTCGTAGGTGGCGGTGTTAGCGAAGCCCTTCCAGAGCCTGCGTTCCACGGATTCGCCGCTGTCCTTGTCGATGGTGGTAATGGTATCGTAGTAGGCCGGATTGTCCTTGAATTCAGTAATCAGGATTCCCTTCAGGTCTTCCGTGTAGATACGGGAGGCATACTTGAGGATAGAATCGTTGAAGTTCAGTTCGTTTTCCACCAGCCATTCGAAATCCTGGATAGGATCGCCGTACACAAGCCAGTGCTTGAGGGCGAGAGCCACCACCAGGTCCTTCACGGCGCTGCGGAAGATAAACTTGTCTTCGAGACGGCCATTGAAGGTAATCTTGGTCAGTGGGTTATCGTCGTTGGCCTCGATGGAAACGCCCTTGCCCGGGGTCACGCGGCGGATCTTGATGGGGAGTCGGCTAAGGAGCTGCCATGCCTTGGTGAAGGCGATGGTCTTGCGCACAAAATCCTTCTCCTTTTCAGGAGCCACGCGCACAAAGGCGCCAAAGCAACGCTGGTACAGGGTTTCCTTGTCAAAGATGCAGTCGCTAGAGCGGCATTCGCTGAGCTTGCCGTCCATCATAAAGAGGGTCTTGGCCAGCTCGGGGCGCATGCGGACTTCGAGCTTACGGGTACGGGCCTTGAGGCGCACACCGTCCTTATAGACGTAGGTAAAGCCTTCTTCCTGGTAACGCTGCCAAATGAAGAACTGCAGGTCGTCGGCGGCGCGCAGGTGGTAGCTGAACACCGGGTTCTGGCGGTTGTTGGCCATGGTCACCTGGTTCAAGAAGTTGTCGGCACCGGGATACGGCACCACCACCTTCACCAGCACCTTGGGGTTCACCGGCTTCTTGCTCTTCTTGGCATAGTGTTCGTAGGTGAACAGGGACTGGGCACCGTTAATGATCTTCGGGCGTTCGATGTAGAGCACCTTCTTGCCATCCCGTTCCTTGAGGCGCAGGTCATCACCCGTGAGGGTCATACCGTTGTGCAAGAAGGGGAAATCGTCCACATTCACGTTCTGGTCGTCGTTACGTTCCATGGTCTGGAAGGCATCGATCAGGGCCGCGTTAGTGTGGGTCAGGTTGCCCAGGTAAGTACGGATGTTGGAACTCACGATAGCCATGTTGTGCTTGGTCTTGAGGCGCTTACCCAAGTTCACATGGTAGTCATAAATAGTGCGGATGGGGCAGAAACCGAGGAAAAGTTCGCCATGATCGCTTGTGAGGTGCAAGGGATCGGAATCCATGACAATTTCCAGCTTGTCGTCGGCGCTGCGGAAATCGCGGGTCAGGTCGTCGTGTTCGGCGATAATGTCCAGCTTGGCCTTCACCTCGTTTTTCCAGATGGTGAGCTTGCGGCGCATGTCCTTGAGGGTGCGTTCCAGTTCAGAGTCGGTGATGTCGCGGGTAGCGCGGGTGCGGAGCACCGTAATCTCCAGGGTCTCCATGTAGGGGCGGCTTGCCGGAGTATCGTCGTCCTCTTCCTCGTCGTCATCGCTAATCTTGTTCACTGCCCAGGGGTCAGCCTCTTCGCGCAGCGACATGAAGAAGGGATTGGTGGGGTCGCTGGTGCGGAAAACGGCAATCTGGAGCTGTTTCAGGTCGGCGTTCAGGTGAGAAACCACCTTCTCGAGGGGGGTATCCTCGTCCAGGAATATGAAGAATTCCATGAAGCCCTGGGAGTACTGGAAGCCATGAAAGCATCCGTTCTCGTCCAGATTCAAGTGCCGAAGGGCCTTGATACGGTCATTAGGGTCATTGGGGTTCAAACTCAAGAGGCTAGCCACAAATGCTAGGCGTCGTTCCTGGGATTTTGTCAGTTCCATTTTTTCCTCAATTTTAGGCTTCTGCCATATTTTGCCATTAAAAATAGTTTCAAAAGCCTTACTTTGGGCATAAAAAATAGTAAATCTTAAAAAAAATTTCCACTTTGGCCCCTATTTAGTGAACAAATGTATAAATTTTAGCTATTTTTAACACATTTTGGCCAACCAAGCCCTTTTTTTTCGCAAAAATGCTATGATTTATCGTGTATAAATAGGAGAGTCTTTATGAACCTGCTCGATATTATTAATAAAGCCAAGGCCGAAAAAGCCAAAACCCTGGACCTATCCCAGCAGGGACTTCGCCTGTTACCCCCCGAACTTTTCGAAATCCAGTCCCTGGAGGAGCTGAACCTGGACCGGAACAAGCTGGTGGAGCTCCCCGACGACATCGGGCTCCTGAAGAACCTGAAAAGCCTTTCCGTCAGTGAAAACGACCTGATGGAGCTTCCGGACACCATCGGGAACCTTACCACCCTGGAACACCTTTACCTGGGCTACAACAGCCTGTCGGAACTCCCCGCCACCGTCGGAAAGCTCACGAACCTCCATACGGTGAATATCGCAAAGAACCAGCTTCTGGAACTCCCCGACGAAATCGGCAACTGGACCAAGGTGGTAAAACTCTCCCTCCACGACAACATGCTCACCACCATCCCCGATTCCATCGGCAAGCTGAAAAGCCTGGTGAAGCTGTACCTGGACAACAACGACCTGACCGAGGTCCCCGCCACCCTCGGGAACCTCGCAAGCCTCGAAATCCTGATGATTTCCGGCAACCAGCTGAGCGTGATTCCTCAGGAATTCGGCAAGCTTTCCAAGCTCCGGGAACTGGTGCTGGACGCAAACCAGCTGGAGACACTGCCCGAGGCCCTCGCCGACTGCAAGAGCCTCGAGACCATCTCCATTAACGAGAACCCCATGGAAGACGGCCTGCCCCGAGCGATTCTTGACAAGAAGGGGCTGAAGATAGACCAGTAGCGCGCCAAGGGCGCGGTGGTTAGTGGTTGGGGTGTGAGGTGTGAAATGACAAGTGAGAAATCAGTAATTCCACATTCCACATTCCACATAGCCATTCTCTCCCTCCTCTTGCTTGCTGCCTGTGGGGACTTTATGGAGCCGGTGGAAAGCACTCCGGAGCCCACCGCCTACGAGTTCAACTACTGGCTGATCAACCAGACCTACCTCTACGAAGAAGAACTGAAAAATCTTCCCGAAACGGGGGACAGCATCCCCCTGTTGTACGAATCGCTCAGCGACCGATACACCCGCTACTACCCGCCCTCCAAAAGCGAGGCCGCCGAAAACCAGATGAACACCTCCATTGTAGAAGGCGATCTGGGCATGGAATACCTGGTCATCTACACCGAAGGGGATGACCACCCCTACCCCATCTTGATATCGAGAGTCTATGCCGATAGTCCTGCCGGCAGGGCCAAGATTCCCCGCTACGGACGGATCATTTCGGCAAACGGCATTTCAATGGAGGGTTACAACTCCAAGATGGTGTATGATTCCATTGTCGCCTACAGTGCCGATGTTTCGCTCACGATTTTCTTTGACGACAGCCTGTTTCAGTTTGACCTGACCAAGGAAACGGTTTACGCCCCTACCGTGTTTTTGGACACCATCGAGGGAATCACCTTCGTAACCATCACCGAATTCAAGGAATCCACCGCCGATAGGGAGAATGGCACCTTTGGCGAGCTTAGGGCATACCTGGATTCTACGGCTGGTGTTTCCGAGCCCAGGGTGTTAGACCTGCGGAACAATCCCGGCGGGCTAATCAGCCAGTGCCTGCCTGCCGCAGACCTCTTTGTAAAAGAAGGCCTCTTGTCTAGGCGGCAATTTGTAAGCCTAACCCCCGACGGAAAAAGGACGCACCAGTCCCTGGATGTTTTGGCAAACCCCGGCGACTTCGGCGAAAACGGGAAATTCCTAATGCTTGCCAACAGGGCTTCGGCCTCCTGTGCCGAAATATTCATCGCCGCAGCCAAGGAACAGGGAGGCATTCCCCTGGCAGGCGAAACCACCTTCGGCAAGGGCATAGGGCAAAGCCAGTGGAAGACCCTAGAAGGTGGGCTTGCCGTCATTACCAACCTGGAATTCTACACGCCCAAGGGCAACAGCTATCACAAAAAAGGAATCGCCCCCGATATGGACTGTCCGGAAGGAGCTTCAAGGACATGCGCCCTAAATGCCGTCAAAACCCTATATGGTAATTCACCCAAGACACAAAGTGCCAAAATGTCTGTGGCAGAGCGTGCCATCAAGGAATCTTTGCTGGCCTCGACAAAAACAACTATTCCTGCAAAGAGTTTCGACATGGGTGGCGCTTTGGATTCCGTCGTCCATTTTGTAAATTATCCCTATTCACCGTAGGTCGTTATGAATTTCAAGAAAATTTCACTTTATAGTCTTGTTTCTGTTTCACTTGCGCTATGGACTGGTTGCACGGTCAAGCATGCCGACAGCGAAATCGCAATGCCCGACGAAGAGGAGGAAATTCCACAGGAACTTACTGTCGCTGAACAGGAACTGGTCGAAAACCACCAATTGCTCCATTTCTTCTTTTTAAACGCCAATCAAAAGCTTGGCGACATCAATAGCTATAACGGTCACGGCGAAGATGCGGGATATTCTCCCGACTATTATGAATTTCCAGACGTCTATTATATGTATAGCCAAATGGACGACAATTATACCAGGTATTTCGGGCCCTACTATGTAAGCAAATACGATTTGGATATGGCATCGGAGCCCATATACAGTATCGCCGTTTCCGTACAGCCCGCCGATTCCCAGCTGGTAATCACCCAGGTGTATCCTAACGGTCCGGGCGACAAGGCCGGACTCAAGGCTGGTGACACCGTACTCTACGTGGGCTCTACCAAGCCCGGCGACGAAAAGAGTTTCGAAAAGCTCACCTCCGGAAGCGAAGGGGACAGTATTTCCTTTAAAATCTTAAGAGGTAGCGACACGCTGGATATCTCGGCGGAACTTTTCTGCTACCTTGAGCCAACCGTGCACATCAGCTATCATGATTCTATCCCCGTCATCAAAATCACTTCCTTTGAAAATTTCAGTGGCATAAGTTGCAACGAGGCAAACTCCGCCAGCGAAGACAGCACCAAAGGAACCTCGGACGAAGTCAAAGCGGCTCTTCAAGCCACCAAAGGAGCCGCCATCATCGACCTGAGAGGTAACCCTGGCGGTGCCCTTGACGCATGCCTTAAAGCTACCGAGCTATTTCTTTCCAAAGGAGACACCATCGGATCTCTCGAATACACGGAGATTGCACCCGACGAAGTCAACCAGATGATCCTTTCAGACCGCATGGTGGCCACCGAAGACGGCGTTGCCAAAGGGCGGTACTTTGTATTTATGGCAGACACCAATAGCGCAAGTTGCTCAGAAACCATGCTCATGGGCGTCACCAATACCACTCAGGCTCCCATTGTAGGCATGCTGACTTACGGAAAGGGAATCGGGCAATACAACATACCGACTAGTGCCGGCGGACTCAGCATGATTACCGCCATGAAACTTTACGACAAAAACGACATTTCGTACCACGACAAGGGTATCGTACCGGACTACGATATCCCCGACTCTCTAAAGGCCCTGGACAAGGCGGTAGAAATTGCCAAACTCGGAAAAGAAAAGAGAACCAAGGGGTATGGCGCTGAAAATCAGGGTCACTTCGAGAACTCCCTTGCCAAAAAGGCATTTTCATCAAAGGAACCAGCCAGAGGCGGGGCGTATAAGGTGATAAAGAACCCGCTGATGAAGTAGTGAGTAGTGAGTTATGGGTTATGAGTTGTGAGTTATGAGTTGTGAGTAATGTGGGATGGGAAATGAATTCGTCATCCTCACGCAGGTGAGGATCCGCTTACTGCAATCTAGCAGATCCTCGCCTTGATTCGACTTCGCTCACCACAGGTCGCGAGGATGACATCCCTCAAAGCGAAGCGACCTCAAACCCCTAGCCCCTAGATCCTAAGCCCTAAGCCCTATTTCACCACCCGCATGTGGACCATCACGTCGGTAGTGTCGTTGGCACGAACCGCCGGGGCCGCCTGCGTGAGTTCTATCTGCTTGCGGATTTCAGCCACCTGCTTCTTGAGTCGGGCAAGACGGGCGCCTTCTAGCTTGGGCGTTGCAATCATAGTCTTGCTCAGAGGGTTTATCCAGGCGCCATTTGCATCCTTGAATCCAAAGTGCAGGTGAGGCCCAGTGCTGCGGCCCGTGGAGCCTACACGACCGATGGCCTGGCCCGGAGACACCTTGGCCCCGACAGCGACACCCCTAGATTGCAGATGCATATACCAGCTTACAGAATTGTCCCTGTGCTTAATGGCAATCTTATTTCCGCTCAGATCGTCGTACCCAGACACGGTTACGTTACCTTCGGCCACGGCATGGACAACAGTTCCCGTTGGAGCACCATAGTCCACGCCATAGTGAACCTTGCGCTGACCCGTAATCGGGTGAATACGGGAACCAAATGAACTGGTGATACGCAGGTGTTCCAGCGGATAGCGGAGTCCATCAAAGACCAGGGCGTCGCCCGCTTCGGTATAATGGGCGTTATAGGAACTCTTGGGATCTTCGTCCTCGTAGCGGAAGGCCTCGTGATGGCCAACGTTCCTGCCGTCAAATTCAGCGTAGATAACCTTACCACTCACCCAGATGGAATCCTGGTAGTAGGAATCTTCCAGCAATACGCGGAACCTGTCTCCTGGGCGGGCCAATGGGAAGGCCACCTTGCACTGCAGCACCCCACTCACTATACCAACCATACGGCCAGGAATACCAACCTTGAAAAGGATACCGTTCAGAGTGCTATTCTCTTCAAGCATGCCCTCGTAAAAAGACTGCTTCTTGACTACAGGTTTCTCAATAAGTTGATAAACATAACCCGTATCCGTTTTGCTTACCAGATGAACAGTTATGGGGTTGGGCGCATAGCGGAAACGCTGTACCCTATTAGTCGAATCTACGGAGACATAAAAAATTTCGCCAACGCGGAGCTTGAATTCCACACTGTCTTGCATGGCGGCATAGACGCGGCCCAAGTCTTCTTCGCCATGGCTTACCTGGGCCTTAAGCCTTGTAAACAGGTGGAAAGGGCCCTCCCCCGCGCGGACCGTGTCGCGAATGACTCGGACATTTTTGACAAGGGCTTCGGCCGAGGCAATTTCTGCATTCAGGGAGTCCACTCGGCTGCGGAGAACTTCCCGCTCCGTCTTTAAATTCTGGATAATTTCTTCTTCGTTACAGGCGATTAACGGAAGAATAAGGAATATGGAAAGTGCGAAGCGCAAGAAAAAGTTCATGGAGTAAATATAAAAAATCCCCTGCAAAATGCAGGGGAATTCAAATCGTCAAGAAATACGATTACTGAGCAGCAGCCGGGGCAGCAGGAGCAGCAGCGGGCTGTGCGGCAGGAGCCGGAGCTGCAGCGGGCTTAGCGGCGGGAGCGGCAGCAGGCTGAGCTGCAAGAGCAGCGGCAGCAGCAGGCTTAGCAGCCGGAGCAGCTGCGGGCTTAGCGGCAGGGGCGGGAGCTGCGGCAGCGGGCTTGGCTTCAGCCTTAGCAGGAGCGGCCTTCGGGGCAGCTGCGGGAGCAGCGGCAGCGGGCTTAGCTTCGGCCTTAGCAGGAGCAGCTGCGGGCTTAGCGGCAGGTGCGGGAGCAGCGGCAGCAGGCTTGGCTTCAGCCTTAGCGGCAGCGGGAGCTGCGGCAGGAGCAGCCTTTTCGGCGGGCTTAGCTTCGGCCTTAGCATCTTCCTTAGCAGGTTCAGCAGCGGCGATGGCGTTAGAAGGTGCGCCCGGAGCGTGGGTATCAATCAGTTCCATCTCGAAAATCAGCATGCTGTTGCCGGGAATCTGCGGGCCACGACCGCGGGGGCCGTAAGCGAGGTCGCTAGGAATCCAGGCGGTGACCTTCTCGCCCACCTTCATGAGCTTGAGCATTTCGGTCCAGCCGGGGATCACGGCGCCGATGGGGAACTCCAAGGGTTCGCCACGATCAACAGAGCTATCGAACTTGGTGCCGTCCAGGAGAGTGCCGGTGTAATGAACCTTCACCACGTCGGTATCGGAAGGAGTCACGCCAGTACCTTCGGTAATCACCTTGTACTGGAGTCCACTTTCGGTGGTCACCACGCCTTCGGCAGTCTTGTTCTGAGCCAGGAAGGCTTCGCCCTTGGCCTTGTTCTCGGCGGCGGCGACGCTATCCTTACGGGCCTTTTCGGCCTGGCGGGACTGGGAAAGTTCGGTCAATGTCTGGAAAATGGTGGAATCGGCCATCAGGTACTTGGCGCTATCCTGCTTGTAGCGTTCCACAAAAGCCTGGATAAAGAGGTCCAAATCCAAATCGATGGAATCGCGGGCCACCAGCTGGAACTGGGCTTGGTTTCCGAAATGGGCACCCAGAGCATAGCTATACTTATCCTTTTCGGTGACCAGAGCGGTCTTGGTCTTGGGGCCCTGGCACAACTGATCACAACCTGTCAAGAGCAGGGCAAGAGCACCTGCAGCAACAATCACTTTTTTATTCATAAGTTGTCCTCTTCTTTTGAATTGACCCCCATAAAATAGCAAATCCTGCGAAAAAAGGGACCTAAAATGCTAAATTTTACTTATAAGTTTTCATATATTGTGTAAAACGAGTTTTTCAAGGATTCTATATGTGCGGAATAGTCGCCTATATCGGTCAAAATGAAGCTCTTCCTGTTCTCGTGGGCGGTCTTAAGAAGCTGGAATATCGTGGCTACGACAGCTCGGGGGTATCCCTTATCGACCACGGGAAAATCAAGACCGTCCGTGCTTCCGGTAAAATCAGCGCCCTGGAATCCAAGCTCAAGGAAACTCCCGTCCAAGGAAACATCGGTATCGCCCACACCCGCTGGGCCACCCACGGTGCCCCTACCGAACAAAATGCCCACCCCCACATGAGTTTTGACGGGAAAATTTCCATCGTCCACAACGGCATTATCGAAAACTACGCGAGCCTCAAGGCGAAACTTATTGAAAAAGGCGTCACCTTCAAGTCCGAAACAGATACCGAAGTGGTTGCCCACCTGATTGCCAAGAACTACAACGGCAACCTGAAAGAGGCAGTCCTCAAGGCCCTTTCCCTTATCGAGGGCACATTTGGCCTTGCGGTGATATGCAGCGACGAACCCGACACCCTGATTGGCGCCCGCCGAGGGAGCCCCCTGATTCTCGGTATCGGGAACGAAGGTGAATTTTTCTTGGCCAGCGACGTGTCCGCCATCATCAACCACACCCAGAAGGTGGTGTACCTGGACGACAACGACGTGGTGGAAATCAAGCGGAGCGGATACTCCATCGTGAACATGAACAGCCACGAAGTGACCCGCGACATCCAAGACGTGGACTTTGACGCCGAATCCATCGCCAAGGGCGGGTTCGCCCACTTCATGCTGAAAGAAATTTTTGAGCAACCCGAAGTGCTCAAGAACACCATGCGCGGCCGCCTGCTCATCGCCGAAGGAAACGCCAAACTGGCAGGCCTCGACACCAACATCAAGGAACTGAGAAACATCAACCGCATTATCATCACCGCCTGCGGCACCAGCTACTATGCGGGCATGGTCGGCGAATACATGATAGAGGATTTGGCCGGTGTTCCCGTAGAGGTGGAATACGCCTCGGAGTTCCGCTACCGCAACCCCATCATCAAGCCGGGGACCTTGGTCCTCGCCATTTCCCAATCCGGCGAAACCGCCGACACACTTGCGGCATTGAAAGAAGCCCAGCAAAAAGGCGCTACCGCCCTTGCCATCTGTAACGGTGTGGGTTCCACCATCGCCCGCACCAGCGACGGCGGCGTGTATCTGCACGCAGGTCCAGAAATCGGTGTGGCCAGCACCAAGGCATTCACCAGCCAGGTGACGGTGCTTGCCATGATCGCCCTCTTGCTCGGCCGCCAGCGTAGGCTAAGTTTCGAGACCGGAGCAGACATCGCCCGAGCTCTCACTGAACTCCCTGCCCTGGTAGAAGAAACCCTCAAGCTTTCTGACAGCATTGCCGAAATCGCCAAACAGTACGTGAAGGCCAACAACTTCTTGTACCTGGGTCGCCACTTCAACTATCCCGTGGCCATGGAAGGAGCCCTGAAGCTCAAGGAAATCAGTTACATCCACGCCGAGGGCTACCCCGCCGCCGAAATGAAGCACGGCCCTATCGCCCTCATCGACGAGAACATGCCCGTGGTGGTCATCGCCCCCAAGGACGCCCTGTTCGACAAGGTCATCAGCAACGTGCGCGAAATCAAGGCCCGCGGCGGCCGAGTCATCGCCGTCACTACCGAAGACTGCAAGCCCCTGGACGAATTTGCGGACCACCTGATCAAGGTACCAAAAACCATCCCCATGCTCATGCCTATCGTCACTTGCGTGCCGCTGCAGCTTTTGGCCTACCACATCGCCGTGCTCCGCGGAAACGACGTGGACCAGCCGAGGAACCTGGCTAAGAGTGTGACGGTGGAATAGGCCTTCGGCCAGTGATTAAGCTAGTCATCCTCGCGCAGGCGAGGATCCGCTAGAGAACTTGCAAGCGGATCCTCACATTCGTGAGGATGACGAAAAAAAATGATTTATTTTTCATATCTCACTACTCACAACTCATAACCGACAACTGAAAACTCGTAGCCGAATTTCTTTTTCTACATTATCTCACAATGACCGATATCGAAGAACAGGAAGATTACGAAGTACGCATCGGGTCCTTCAACGGCCCTATGGATTTGCTTTTGTACCTGGTCCAGAAAAAGGAAATGTCCCTGGACCAGATTCCTATCGCCGAAATTGCCGACGATTTTTTGATGTGGGTCAACAAGATCGGAGTCACCGACCTTTCCAAGGCGGGCGATTTTCTGTACATGGCGAGCCGCCTCATGGCCCTGAAGGTCCAGGAGCTGTTGCCTGCCGAAGAACGTGACCCGGCCATCATCGAAGAATACAACGAAGACCGCGAACAGCTCATGCGGGAAATGCTGGAATACCAGCGTTACAAGCAGGTGGCAGGCGGCCTCCAAGAGATGGAAAGCGAGAACTACGGCACCTACAGCCGTGGCCGCCTGGAAAAGACCCAGAACGACGACGAGACCCTGGCCGATGCAAACATCTGGCAGCTGTTCCGGGCCTACCAGAAAAGCTTAAAGACAAAGATTTCGGAGACCATCCACCATATTGAACTGGACTACGTGACCATCCAGGACCGTCAGCAGGCCATCAACAACTACCTGAACGTCCATGGCCGAGCCCTTTTCGAAGACCTGCTGGACAACGACAGCCACCCCATCGTGGCGGCGGTGACTTTTATGGCCCTGCTGGAGATGATCAAGACCGACGAGCTGGTGTTCCGCCAGAGCGAACTCTTTGGCCCCATCTGGATCTACCGCAAAAAGAACAACGAGGAATACGCCGAAGAAATGGCCCACGAGACGGTGTTCCTTTCCAAGGATCCGGACGTAAAGCCCGGCCTTGTAGAAGAAATCCGGCGGGAGGCCACGGCACGCTCCCAGGCTGGGAGCGTGGGCGACATCGCTGCCGTGATGCGCGAGGCCCTTTTATGGGCCAGCCGTGGCCGGGACGTAACCGAAGACGACCTGATAGCCATGCTGGAAGGCCGGGAAGACCTGAGCGAAGTGCAAGAGGACCCCTTCGGAGACAAGGACGACGACACCCCGGCAGGTACTGCCTCCACGGAACAGCCGCAGGAACCCGCACCGTCCGTTGAACAGCCTGTGGAGCAACCGCAACAGGCGCAACCGACAGCGGATCCTCGCCTACGCGAGGATGACGAAAAAGGAACTGCTCAGGATGGCGCCGCCGGCGTCACTCCGGACCTCGGGCAAGACGTCATTCCGGGCTACGACACGGAACCCGGAACCCCTGTCGAACATTCTACTCCAGAGAATAACGAAACATCCCAAGATGACGAAGGCCCCGTCGTTTACGGAGCCTAAGAGTAAAGGCTAGATGGCGTGTCGGAGCACGCCATGACGTTTAACTTTTTCGTCATTCCGGGCCATGTACAAAACGTCACTCCGGACCTCGGGCAAGACGTCATTCCGGGCCACGACCCGGAATCTAGATGGCGGCTCATGGCCGCCATGACGTTTAACTTTTTCGTCATTCCGGGCCACGACCCGGAACCTAGACTAGATTACTTCACAATACCCTTGCCGCGCTTGGCGCCCCACATGTCGGTCTCTTCGGCCTTACTGGACTTGGCCTTGCCAAGCTGAGCAAGTTTCACGAAGGAGGAAAGCTTCGCGATATAGGCACCGGTACCCACCAGGCGCTTCTTATCGGAAAGCATATTCCAAGCAATGTAGAAGTTTCCTTGGGTAGAGCGGCAATCCTTGCCTCCGAAGTACTGCTTGTGATACTTTTCTTCGTTCTTGCTGTCCAAGCAGTAAATCTTGTCGCTCTGGCCAGCAACGTACGTACCCAAGTTAGTATAGTACTTTACATCGTACTGGAAGTACACATCAGCCAAGGCTTCTGGGTGTTCGTTGAAGAACTTCTCCGTCACAGAGTCCTTGCTCATGAACGATGCCATGTCAGACTTCACGATAAAGCCTAAGGTGTTAGGATACAGAGCCGCAATTTCGTCCTTACCCATAGTGGTAGGAATCGTGAACACCTCCACAGCAGGCGTATTCTTGGCGTCGATATCCTTGTTCATGGTAGCAAGCTTGATAGCCGACACTTCTACGGAGTAGTCGCCCACGATGGTCACCCAAGGAGACGGAAGTCTCTTGGTGGAGTTGTAGTCCGTGGGAGAATTCCAGTGCATGGCGCTATCACCAGCAACACGCTGGGCAACATCACTTGAAACATTAGCTGTATCACTCCACATCCAGGAATCGGCGCGGAAACGGATAAAGTCTCCCAGACGCGGTGTGGGGTTCTTGGTGCTCTGGGTCTTGTCGAACACCAAGGTCAGCTTTTCGGAACCAAGTCCGCCGGGGGCTGCGTTAGCCGTAGGCGAAGCATAACGGGCCGCCTCGGCCACTTCCGTCGCAGAGTTCATATAGAAGGTGAAGGGAGCCTTGCTATTGGTTTCGTCAATCATCTTTACCGGTTCTGAGAGCGTCACCGTCAAACGGTTCAGCTGTTCAGAGAAGTTGTCCACACGAGCAGAAACAATCACGGGAGCCATACGGTCGGTAATGCTACCGTCGAAGTGGCCCTTGGTAATCTTCTTACGGTCTTCGTAGGTGGCAAAGTTCAGAACCTTTCCGCGGCCGTATGTCTTTACCAGAGACGAGAAGGTAGAATCCGAAACAAAGGAAAGAACGCTGTCACTCTTGTTGCCGTTAGCCTTGTACTTGGCCATGAAAGTATTGTAGATTGTCACGGAGTCGATCATGTAGGAGCACGCCACGGCGGTATCCTTCTTGGTCTTGGAGAATCCCTTCTCCACAAAGTTTATTTCTTCGTAAACGTTTTCATCCCAGTCGATACATATCAAGAACGGCAAGGAGTCCTTGTAATCACCCTGGGGGTTCGGAACGAAAGGCCTGTCGTAGTGGATAACGATAGAGTCGCCCTTACCGTCCAGGTACTCCTTGGACTGCGAGTAATAGGGTTCAGGAATGCTGATGGCGCCCAAAGAAGCACCACGGACGTCGAACATATCCACCAGCTGCGGGAACGGTACCGGCGGCTTGCGGAAACGCAGGTTGGTATAAGAGGACAGGCTCAGGCCCTTGGCATCTTCGGCAGTCGAAATCGTGATATAAGCCGTGGAATCCATATATTCCTTGCGGGAACGAATAGAAATCACATAGGCACCGTCGCCGAGAGAAATGGCATCGCCAGGCATAGTCACACCGGCAGAAGCATCAGTCATAGTCAGAGTCATCTGGCAATCCGTGCAAATCTCATTGGTAGCCGGGTTCACAATCAACACATACAGATCCACATCGGAACCAATCCAGTGGAAGTATTCGTCGCCGTCCAAGCTATCCGGGTCACCCGCAATCGGGTGTTTCCAGGCCGTCACCTTTCCAGTAGAATCAACGGTCACCGGTTCGGCAAAGTCCAAGCGCGGAGCATAGAACTTGATCTTGGCCTGGGACTTCAAGGACACCGTCTTTTCTTCGGGGTTTGTCGTCAGGCCATCCAGTCCTTGATAAATCCAAATGGTATCAATACCCGATTCACCAATGGTCTTGGGCCAGGTTATGGGCGTTTCTCCGGTCTTGGTGGCATAGGCTGTCATGCCCTTGTCCAGCACCAGAGTGTACTTCTGGCCAACAGCACTCAGCAGGTCTACGCCGCCATCGGCAAAGGCAGATACATACACCGGCACGCGGCTACCAGCCAGGCCCTCGCCTACGAAGGTCCACTTGGAGCCCGACGCATAGAAGGGGCTCTTTTCGTCGCCGGCATTCACCGTATAGGTAGAGGTCTGGGTCATCACATCCAGGTTACCCTTGATGCGGAAGTTGATGTAGGTACGAGCCTTTTCGTCAAGATTTCCACTCAAATCGTAGAAATCAATCACCAGGCGGTAGCTACCCGGAGCCAGTCCGTTAATCTTATCGGTATTCACAATGGGCTTGAACGGGTTACCGACATCGATACCGCCATACTGCCAGCCAGTTTTCGCCTCAAGAGTTGCAATTTCCTGACCTGCCCTAGTAGTAATCTTGTACTTCAAGGTACCATACTGCTTGATAGCCTCGTCGCAGGCATGGACAGTTCCACCATCGCCACCACCAGCCTGGCCAAGAGCTACAGAGGCACAGGAGCCATCACCGCTCTTGTCGTAGCAGACGCTATAACTCGTCGTACCGTCAGAATTCTTTTTACCATTGGCGTTCAAGCCGCTGGTCTGCTTGATGAACATGTTGGTCTTGATAATCACGTTACTCATGGTGGTTCTGCGGTCGCAGAAGAAAATATCCAAGGAGTAGTCTTGTCCAGGGACCAGGAAGCCGGCACCATACGTGGTGTTCAAGTTTTTCAGCACCACATGCCCCGGAGCGGCAAGGTGTGCACCGCCGTTATCCACGGCAAGCCTCTTGTTGATGAACACCCAGATGTCGTCGTCACCACGGAAGGTGAATTCCTGATCTTCACTGTAGGTGAAGGTGGCATGGGATTCAAAGCAGAAGTGCTGGTTACGGGTTTGGCTACCCCAGCGGCCACCACCACCTGCACCCTGGTCCCAGTTCCATTTAACGTAGCCGGCATCATCAGAGATGAACATGCCTTCGCAATCCACACCGCCAGACCAGCCAGGGCCGTTGCACAGGTAGTCGAGGTTCGTGATTCCCGGATATTCAACCGTATACGTCACAGGGCCTTCGGCATTGCGCTTTGTACGGCACGCCGGGCACTTTTGCGGACTTATGGAGGTAATCACGTCATTACCGGCGGTAGTCGGAGTTTCGTCTTCACGGGGAGAAAAGCCTCCTATGACGGTTCCATTCTTAACATGGTCGGAATCAAACGCCCAACGGCCATCGGCGGCACGGGAGAAAGGCATGTTGTAGCACACCACCTCGTTCTTGCCTGGAGAATAATTGAACAGCGTTGCAAAATCAGCTTCACTGGTGAAGCAAGTCGGTCCATTGGACCCACTCATGTTAAGGTGAGGTTTGTCGTCGGTGCCTAACTGATCCTGGACAATACCATGATGCACGCCAACACAATTTGTCGCCCGCGAACTTGAAATACCCTGGTACTCCGAGAATAGGTCATTCACGCTCACATCAGAGTCATAGATAATAGCAGCAAGGTCGAAGGAGCAGACACCGCTTACGCCGGGGTCCGTCACAAACAGGCCCTGGGCATCTTCCATACCCTCAGGCCATTGTGAATCGTCCGGGATAAAATACAACCTGTCCGTTCCAAGGGCTTCCAAAATGGATTTCAGTGGCAAAGGAGTCGGTTCAGCTTCGTTGCCCCACAAGCCCGTGGCGCCAAGCTTCTCATCGGGCTTATTCTTGAGGTACACTAGCACTTCGTCGGGGACCTTGCTCTCTTCAAAGACCATCATCATCCAGCCGCACATATCCGGGGCCGTCGTCATCTGCACACCAGCGCCACCGTTGGCACTGACCATCATGTTGTCGGACTGCCACTCCTTGTCGTCGGGAGTAAGCACGTAGAGATACTTGGCAGAAGGCGGAACCGTACCCATATAGGTCTTAGGCGTGGCGCTCAAAGGATCCTGTGCAATGAAGATGGTATTGCCAGCACCCGGGCAGGCAAAAACAGCATTGTTCGTAAGAGCGTTCTGAGGAGCCTCGCCAGCACCGACTGACGTTTCCCATGCAGTTCTAGATATCATGGAAATGCTACCCTGCGTAACACTGCTGAGAATACTGAAGCTAGTCGCACCGTTTTCCTGGTGGCCGATACCGCTCAAGTCAAACGTAAAGTATCCATCTGCATCTAGGGTAGTGGCATGACCAGCTTCTGCTGCAGAACAATTTCGTGTACCAAAATACGCCTGAGTCCAACTAGTAGGGGGCTTAAAGCGCACTGTTCCCGCGCACTGAGCGTCTGCAGTGCCGCTAAACGCACCTACAGTGACCAGCAGTACCGGTAAGACCTTTCCAAACACGTTCCCTAATCCCGATATGGAAAATCTTTTTGACATAGATTTTTCACCTTTTTAATATGCAACTAAATGCGGCAAGCATAAACTCGCCACATAATACCCCCCAAAATCTATTCTTTTATTATTGAAAAAGCAAACGAAAAAATGAAAAAAAAAGGCAAATTTCAAAAATATGTGACTTATTACAAGGCAAAAGGCTCCCTGCAATATCTGCGGGAGGCCTGTTTGTAAAAATCTGTTAACCGAAACTATTCTGATTACTCAACTTCGTATTCTACTTCACAGACCGTGTTGCCGTGGAAGTCGAGGCGGAATACATGGGTACCGGTCTCAGTAGATGGAGTATACTGGTACCAATCCCCATTTGAATATCGGCTCACTGCCTTATCAGCGACTTCTTCATTGTCGTGATATAGAGTCATATTCAGCGATGCACCAATGACATTCGCATCCCAGTTACCAAAGCTTGCTCCAGGAGTAAAGTAGTGCGTATGGTCCCAACTGTGTTCAGTCAAAGCGCAACTCGTCGAGGTAATCGCGGGATATGCGGTCGTAACGGAACCGGCGCAAACCTCCTTACCCCCATAGGTAACTGTATAGTTGTACGCGCCAAGCGCATCGGGGACTTTAATTTTACCACTATAGCCATTCCAGCGATCAACACTCAAATTGGAGGTTGTACCATCCAGCGTAAGCACCATTGTTGCACTACCACCCATAGCATCTGTCCAGCCAGAGCACTTGGCCATGTTGA
Organism: Fibrobacter sp.; assembly: GCA_017503015.1. Lineage (NCBI taxonomy): Bacteria > Pseudomonadati > Fibrobacterota > Fibrobacteria > Fibrobacterales > Fibrobacteraceae > Fibrobacter > Fibrobacter sp. Next base: position 29,212 of record JAFVTX010000031.1, read on the forward strand.
ACTGGACAGAACTTCCAGGCATTACGGGCGTTCCCCAGGAACATGTCGTAGTCAAGGTAGGGTATTCCACCGTCACATTGGCAGAGCACACTTCCTCGCCATCCACGGAAAGAGTATAGGGATACGCCCCCAAATCGGTGGGTGCAGTCAGTTCCGTAGCCGAATTGTTGGTTCCGTTGGCAACGGAAATGGTCTTGGAAGAACCGCCACCGGCCAAAGTCATGCTCATGGTTCCGGTAACACCCGTTACATTGTTAGGCTTAAAATAGAAGGTTTGTCCAGGAACCACACTCATAGATGCCTTGTTGGCATCGTAATTATGCTCACCAACATTACACGCCGCCCCCGGCAACTCCGAAGCCGACACCGAGTTGCAGGTGGGGCTCATAGTCATGCCATCGCTATTGGTGATGGTGACCGTCGGGGCATATGTCCCGACACTCTTGAGGGTCATGCTGGCAGACGCTTCCGTTCCCGAAGCACCGCCCGCCCACGCATAGGTGAAAGGCTCTGCACCGGTACAACCACTAACGGACCAGGTCACATCCTTGGGCTTGGAAGAAGACACCACCACGGATGTGGATGGCGTTGTACAAGTACAGCCGCTCACCTTGATGCCAGTCACTTCCACCTTGGACTGGCACTTGACCTCTTTCTCCGTGGCAAGCCCCTTGTTTATCACCACCATGGCGCCATAGGATCCCTTTGCGGCATAACTTACACTGGGCGTGGCATCCTTGCTAGTCGTTATGGAGCTCCCTTCGTCAAAGGTCCAGTCGTAGCTTTCGATGGTGACTGTCGAATTGATGGCCACATACTTCCAGATAGTAGAACCACCCCTCTCTACGCTGTTGGGGGTCGGGCTGCAGATTCCGTTGACTATAGGTGTCGTTGACTTGGAAGACGAGGATGCTACCGTCGTGCTGCTACCGGGATTCACGGCAGAACAGCTGGACGCTACCGACGAAGTATCAGCCTTTATCGACGAGGAGCTAGGGATTACAGGACCCTTCTGGGCAGACGAGGAGCTCCCCTTAGCAGAGGAATCTGCAGCAGAACTGGTCGCTTCTTCTTGAGCTTCGCTAGAACTGAGGATCAGCTCGCCGTTGCCGGCGGCCTTCTCCATGGCGGCCACGCATTCGGGGTCGTCGTTACAGGCGGCCATGGCGTCGGGAATGAGGTTCGCCATGCCGTCTTCGTTGAATTCACCATAGTTCAATAGGGCCATTTCGTCTTCTAGGCCTTTGGCCTCTACGGCACCCATGTCGCAGGCCCACAAGATAGCCACTACGCATACGAAAAATACGCTTAAAAACACCCGTTTCATAAGCAACTCCATACCCTATATTACACCTAAACCTTAATATATACTTTTTTTTACCAACGTAAACAAAAATTTTGATTTGTTGATAAAAAACACAAAAAAGTGCAAAAAAAACCTCCCGGGGAGGGAGGGGGCGTCTGGCTATATGGCGTTGCTACGGTTTGCTAGGAGATTCCTTGGCCTTTTCCGCTGCGATTTTCCGAGCTTTTTCGATTAGGTTGGCCGGCACGCCAAGGGACTCCAGAATGTCGATTCCTTTGGCAAGACCTTTGGCAAGACCTTTGGCAAGGCCTTCGGCACTAGCTTTCTCACAGGCTTCGGCACAGGCTTTTTCCGTGCCACGACGTATGCCGCTGGCAATAATCGTATCTATCTCTTCCCGCGTTACCATGTCCTTCTCCTGCCTCGTCAAGAGTTCGTCGTCTGCGTTGTCCACCCGGATGCGTTCCAGGGCCTCCTCCAGAATCTCGTTGCCAAAATGCGGCAGTTCCTTGCCATCGCCGGCGTGGTTCAGCAGGTACAGCCAAGCGTCCACGGATCCTGAGACTTCGCTTTCGGATTTCTTGAACTTGGGCAGACTAATCATAATATACTTATTTTTCCCGAAAACGGGTGCCGCACTGCCTTTTTTTAGCGCATTGCGACTATATAGCGCCCATTCGTCTATGTATTCATCATTACCGTAGTCGCCCGAGTCAAAGTCGCAAATCCAGATGGAGACCGTTTCCGGAAGCTCGTACCGCTTGCTTTCTCGTATATCCCTGGGAAGTGCCTGGAACTCCTTGGTCCGTTCCATCTCCTGCTTGCCCTTGATAATCAAGAAAGCCTTGTAAAGAACAGCCCTGTCGGTAAAGAAGTCGTGTTCGGCCTTCTGCATCTCTATGTCGATAAAGCGTCCTGTGCCCGTGGTGGCGAAGATATCCAGGATTACCTTCTTGCTGCGGGCAGAACGCATCGTTATGGTCTTGTCGAAGGTGAAGGTGAGGTTCTTGATTTTGTCGTCGCCTTCCAGTTGCAGGACTCCGTCCAGAAAATCCTTGAGGGCGCTTTCGCTGTCAAAGAGTTCCTTGAAGCCCGTATCGTATCTAGGGTCCAGATAGACTTGACCCTGTAGCGATTCGGGGATAGGTCTCTTGCGGACGGGTTTGGTTTTTCTTTGCCTGTTTTTTCTCATAGCGTCTTAATCCGGGTGCGCCCCGGTGAACGGCGAGGCGGAATGCCCCGTACTGTATAAGACGCTTTTTTGAAACGAAAAAGGCCCTGTAAAGAATCTTTTTACAAAGTGAACAAAAAAGACCCTCCCGGGAGGGAGGGAATGAACTTTTTAAGGGTAATGCCGAATTACCAGCAAGATATCGAGTACCCATCACAAGCGGACATCACCGTGTATGTTCCGGGACTTGTATCCACCTGTAGGTTCCAACCGACACTCTGACTGACTCCATTAATTTCAACAGAACAATTTCCATTACCCTGAGGAGGCGCAATCTGCATCTTTTGTGAACAAGAATGGGTAACCGTATATTCCACATTTGCCTTTAACGGATCTGAGTAAGGCAACGTAATCTTGTCTTCAGGATTATTACCATCAATCACCTTTGGCGACGGGCAAGTAATGACGGTATCCGATTCCGCCGTGCTTACAGTAACCTTCGGCGAAAGCGGCTGCTTTTGGGTAAACGTATACTCTGCAGTTGTCGCGGTTCCAAGGTTATTATCCCACTTATATCCTGTAATCGTTTCATTGTTCTCATCTATACAAGCAACACTCCAAGCCCCCTTTGCAGGGTATTCTATACCTGCTATATCAACAATCGGCGTTGTCGCTTCGCATGAGCACCCCTTGATGGGCAGACCGTTCACCTTGACAGAACCACAATCAATGGTCTTATCCCCAATTTTCAGCGTTGCAGAATACCTATCCGCCTTGGTGTAGGTGGCCGTCGCCGTATTGGTCTTGCAGGGAGCGCTAGCCGTCCCTTCGGTTGACCCTGTCATGGTCCATTCACAGGTAGCGGCATTCACCATGTTGTTGTAATCCATCACCTGTTGTACGCTAGAACCAGCAGGCAGGCTAGCCTTGGTGAACGTCCAGGTTACAGAGCCCCCCTTCTGGATAGAGGCCGGAACGGGAGCGCAGGAACCGTCGGGCTTGGTGCCGTCCGAAATGACTGCACTAGACGGTGGCGGATTGTTGCCACCGGAGGCCGAACTGCCGGTGGGGGTTGACGAAGTGGAAACCGGACCGGAGTTGGTGCTGACAGGTCCCGATGCGGAACTCTTCGGGGCCTCGCCGCCTTCACCACCTTCCCCGCCTTCGGCGCTGCTCTCAGGCGGAACGTATTCGGCACCTTCCATCTTGGCTGCGCAGGCCTCGTCGGCAGCGCAGTCAGCCATGGCCTGGTTCAACAGGGTCTTCATGTTGCCCTCGTCACCTTCGGCGAACGGGGGGCCGTAGTTCAACAGGGCCAGCTCGTCGTCGCCGCCCTTGGTAATCACATCACCGTCACCGCAGGCCCAGAAAGCCGCAGCGGCAACGCCCAAAACAGAAAATCCCACAAGAAATTTCTTGTTCATAATAAACCTCTTTGAGGTAAATATATGCTTTTTCAGGAGAAATTTCTAGTAAAAAGTTTCAAATAAAAGCTCACAGCGAGTGTTTTACGCTTTTACGTGAGCTATTTCCCGCTTTTTTGTAAAGCGGGATTTACCTTGTACCGTAACGATGGTTCAACCCATATTTCCAAAGAGGCAAAAAACAGGGAACATCTTTACCTTTTTACCATAAAGCCATCACAAAATTGAAGTCTCCTACAGGATACATATACATAGTGCAGCTAGATCCATCTTGATACCCTGTTTGTAATCCTGAAAAGCCTCCAGTTTTCAAGGATTCCGTTTTTTTCTCGCCACTGCAGTCAGTGAAGTATATCTTCTGTTCGTTTCCACTCCAGTTTCCACCTTGAACAGTTGCATTGTAGCCCTTAGAGGCTTTTATGCTTATCGCATAACACTGGTTAGCCGTGACTGCAAATTCAATTTGGTTTCCATCAAAATTCTTCGCCGTGCTGTTGCCAGAATTGCACTTGAAGGGAGTATTGTCTATAATGGTCGCTGCAGGGCAAGAAACGATAGCCGAATTGCCATCGGGATTTTTGACCGTCGCAGAAACAGTGTAGGAACCCAGTTCAGTGAAACTCGCCGTGGCGGTCGCCCCCGAACCAGTCGCACCGGTCCAGCTATAATCAAACCTTTCCGCCTCCCTGCCTAGACCGTCAACACTTGAGCACCCGGTAATTTCCCATTTAACCGTTACAGGACTGCCATCCTTCAAGTCGGCACTAGACGGCGTGTATACCGGAGCCCCGCAAGTACACCCCGTAACCTCCGGGCCCACCACGGTCAGCTTGTTGCAGGTGATGGCCTTAGACTCTCCATCGATGGTCAACTTTGGTGTGTAGACACCCGTTTCAGCGAACACGGTAGTGGGCGATTCCTCCTCGCTGGTAGTAATGTCGGCCCCAGTAAAGCTCCAGCTATAACTTTTGGCGGCCTCACCGTTGGTCCTAAACTGCCACTGGATAGGCGTCCCCTTGACTACAGTCGTTACACCCCCTGCTGGTTGGCAATATCTGAGCACCACACCTGCAATGGAGGAATTGCTGCTGGTGGCTACACTTGCAGAAGACGTTTCCGGCACATCGCCAGACCCGCCCTGGGAGTCTGAACTGACCGTAGATATAACGGGAGCTCCCGCAGAGTTGATAACGATGCCACGAGAAGAACTGGAGCGTGATTCCGTCGCGGCGCTGCTTTCTTCGAGGACCGCTTCTGAGCTGCTGCTTTCTTCTTCGGGAATGTCCAATTCTCCATCGGCATTCTCCATGGCGGCCTTGCAGACGTCGTCGGCTTCGCAGTCCTTGATGGCGTTGTTCCTAAGGGTCCACATGTTACCGGTATCGCCTTCCACAAACGGAGGGCCATAGTTCAGCAAGGCAAGTTCGTCTTCGCCGCCACGAGCATCTACGGTGCCATCTCCGCAAGCCCAAAAGGTTGCGGTAACCATAACTACAGAGGAAAAAAAGATAAAAGGATTCTTACCCATAACCCATACTCCCTAAATTACCCAACCATAAATATATATTTTTTTTTACGAATAGAAGGCGCAGGCAAGGACCCGCTATCAAAAAAGCGCCTGTAAACAAAATTTTCAGGCATATTTCGCCCCAAAGAAACGTCTTATACATAGACGGGACCTTCCCCGTCTGCGATACGGGCGCGTTCCCGCATTTTTGGAATAAAAATGACAAGAGAGGAATTCCTCGCCATGGTCAAGGACGTGCACGAGCATCCCGAACACCTGGCGAAATACCGCAAGAAGTACAAGAACGTTTACCCGTTCAGCGACGGCATCTTCAAGATGCTCATGGCGAACGAGGCCAAGCCGCAGCGCACCGTAAAGTTCCTGAACGCCATGCTCGGGCTTACCGGACGCAAGGCCATCAAGACATACACCCTCGGGGTTCCGGAGAACCCTGGTGTACTGAATGACAAGACCGCCATCTTCGACATCTACGGCACTACGCAATCCGGTGAGCCGGTGCTTATCGAGGTGCAGCAGACATTCAACAAGCTGTTCGTCGACAGGCTCATCTACTACACCGGCCGCGTCGTCTCGCGCACCGTCAAGAAATCGCAAGATTACAAGTTGCCACACATCTACGTGCTCTCGCTTTTGACCGAGAACCAGTTCCCGAAGGAACCGGACACCTACCTGCACCATGCGCAAATCGTGCGGAATCGTCGCATTTTCTACAAAAAAATGGACATCTATCTGGTCGAAATCGAGAAGTTCTTCGCCATCGACAAGCGCACCTCACCGTGCAAGCGCGAAGCGACCGACAGGGCCGAAATGCTGCGCCTGTTCCGCGACGTGCTCGAGGAAAATGATATCCCCGAGGAAAAGCTGAAGAAACTGCTTGACAAGGACTTCATGAAAGATGTATCTTTAGTGGGGTACACCGACGAGACACTCCTGAACGAGGTTGACGGGATGACGAATATTATTTACGAAAAACAGGGATCATATTTGCAGGGTGGCGAAGACAAGGCGAACGAAATCGCCCTCGCGATGCTTGCCGAAGGCGATTCCGTTGACAAAATTGTCCGTGTAACCAAGCTCCCGAAGCAGGAAGTGGTCAAACTGAAGCGGCAAGCCGCGAAAGAACTGGCCACAGCGTAGCTCCATTGTCATCCCCGACTCGGTCGGGGATCTCCTAGCCCCCCTTCGTCATCCTCGCGGAGGCGAGGATCCGTGTACATCCCTCCAGCGGATGTTCGCCTACGCGAACATGACGAAAGCCTTCCTTGTCATCCTCGCGACCTGTGGTGAGCGAAGTCGAACCAAGGCGAGGATCCGCTTGAATCAATCAAATGGCAAAAGCCCCCGGACGGCGTGCGTCCTGGGGCTTTGTTTGTTTAGGGGTAAAGGAAAGGCACCCCGACACGGATGTGGGGGAGCCTTGTGCGTAGGAAACTATTCTTTGAGGCTACCAGCAGCCAATAGAACACTTCATCACGCCATCAGTATCACAGGATGTTGTATATGTATTATTTAGATTCTGCCATGCAGCATAGTAATTCAAAGTGTTATTCTTATCTGCAGACTGTGTTCCTACGGTCTTATAAAAAGCTCCTGAACAAGATATTACAACATTTCCTGAACAAGTCGCCTTTGCCTTTATATCCACACCACATGGGACATCAACATTCGATGATCCGTTCGTCAACGAGATTGGACCCAGGTAGCCTACAGTGCAATTTTCGGAGTCTGATCCTTTTGAATTGGTTAGTGTCAATGAATATGTGATATTACCAGCAGAAGTTGCTCCAGCATCAGTAAAAGAAATTTTTCCACTTCGCCATGTTCCACTAGCAATGGAAACACCCGACTTCTTGATGGAATAATTACATTCTTCCAATGCAAAACATGCCGGAGCAACAGGCGTTATTGAAGCACTCTTCCCAATACCAACCTGTACTGTAGGACACGAAGATATAGAGGGCGCAACTATAGGCGCACACGGATTATACCCAGAAGAGCGAATAGAGACATACTTGTTCGCAATATTGAAATACCATCCACCATCCACTGCCGTATAATTTGCAAGGGCATTTGCACAATTTGTAGCATTATCATAACACAATTGTCCATTTGACGGAGTACTTCCATTAACTGTATATCCCTGATTTACATCAAGTCTTGTTGCAGATGCTACAAATACACATCCTGTAAACGGGTTTTGATCAATATTGCCTGTTACGATATTATTTTCGCACCCGCTTCCGCAGTAATCCGCACAATGGCATACACTAGTAGGTGACGCATATGTCACATCGAAATTGCAGGACTTTGTCGTGGCGACATCGGGGTGCGAGACGGTCAGCGTGTAGGTAACCTTACCAGAACCATTGGCATCCGTGAAAGTATTTGTAGCGGAATAGCCGTCGTAACTGCTGACTTCGCCTCCATAAACGCTCGTTCCACCCTTGGTGATATTGTACGTGCAGTTCCCTCCGCAGCCAGTGTAGCTGGTATTGCTGCTGCCCGCTTTGGTCTTGACAGGCGTTATTGTGGTTCCGGCGGCGACAGGCGTGCTCGCTCCAGGATCCGTCCAAGAATCGCAATCTAGGTTCAACGGGTAGTTTATGGTGTAGGAGCCCGAACAATCAACAGCACCTTCGGAATCTCGCGTTACCGATGCCGTATAGGTATGGGAACCCGCCTCGATTGCTCCGTTGCTAATAGAGAATCCGTATGTGTCAGAGTAGGTGCCGCTACCCACAGTTGAACCGTTCTCCTTGACGGTATAGGTACAGGTGCCTTCGGGGCAACTGACGCTTATCTTATTTGACGGAATTTCTGCCGAACCACCAAGATCCGCAGCAGAGGCATTTGTTGTTCCGCTCGTAATGCTACATGTCACCGGATCCTTCACATGCTCAACAACTTTGAATGTCTGGTCGCAAGCATCTAGGCTCTTGATTTCGGTAGCCGAGCCCGCAGGGTTCCTTACCTCGTACTTGTACAGGTTATCGCTCACGGCCATCTGGGTCGGGCCCACAACATGGGGGTTCTTTGAACAGCCCGTGCTTGCGGCCTGGGCATTTGTACATTCGGAAATCTTCGTCCCGTTGAGGTAGACCTCGTAGGCGCATCCCTTGGTGGGGCAGCCGCTCAACTCGAAAGAATACTCAGGGTTCCCCTCACCGTACTCGATCTCGTTGGATGCGTTCATCTTATTGTGTTGCAGGGTCGCGTCGCCACAGGTAATGGAACCGATGGAACAGTCGTTGCCTGGGCAGGTACACGCCACCCACTCACTCGTGTAGTTGTTCAGTTCCGAATACACCTGGGCACTAAATGTGTAGGTCTTGCCGGCATTGGCGAATGCACCCGGGTCAGCGATTCCGTATTCAAGCCCAGCATAGTCGCGTTCTATGTCGGAGAGGTAACTTGCACCATTGACATCGGCCTTCAATCTGACTTTTGCCAGCTTATCTGCATTTTCGGGAACGCTGAGCGTCACCTTCCATTCCGTTTCACCGGCGCGAGTCACCGTACACCCGTCAAACCTGACGGAGTTCTTGCAGAGGGCCTCCGCCGATGTGATCGTCACGGGGTTGCTCCCGTTATTCCTAAAGGACATGGCGACAATGTTTTCCGGGTCAAACCCTGCGGCATTGTCTGCAAAGTCTTCGTAGGCCGAAGTGCTTGCCGCAACGCTGAAATGCTTGGTAATCGTCGAGCCAGAGCCGGTTATCCTTACATGGCGGCTTTCGTGGTCTTCGCCACCCCATGCGGCACTGTTACTGATGAGCCAAACTTCAAGGTCGACATCGGCATAGTCGTTCGAAAGGGTGATAGCGAGATCCTTTATGCCTCGCAGGTCCTTTGCGGGGGTGAATGTCGGTGTATAGGTTTCGCCAGCTATAACGGACCTTTCGTTGGCAAGCAACGAAACATCGGCCTGGCACTCATTGAATTTTCCTGTCCAGAAGGGGCCGCAATGGGCCGGGTCTACCGTTGATTCCCAAGCCAGCACATCCGTCTTCGCGTACTTGCAGTTTGCAAGGGTGGCATAGGCGGTCTTTACATCTTGATCGTTGTTGTCCCTGTAGCCATGCGCACCGACTCCACTTTCGTCGAAATAGTAGCCGTTTTCACTATCTACAGTGGCATCGTTTGTGGCAGAGCCTGCCACATAGGAGTAGGACACAGAACAATCCTTGCTGTCGAACCAGCCGGAATGGCCGACCCAGGGCCTCTGGTAGTCGTTGGACTGGCCAAGACCCGTACCGTAAGTGGGCACAACCCCGTCTACCGCCACGGCGGCAAAGGAGCACTTGACAGACGGAGGGCCGTCAAAGCATTCTGAACCGTAGTCGTCACTCTGCCAGCCGATACCGTATATTTTGAAATCGCGGTCGGCCAAGCTGAATCCCACATACTGATAGTTCATGATGGCGTGGTTGTTCCCTATAGAGGAGAGGATGAACACAGCCTTGTAATAATCAGATTCTTCGAAGACACTGCTGCTGTAGAAATTGTCAGTGATAGCCTTGATCTTGAGGGAGTCGCTTCCCTTGAGTGTGACAGAGAGCATGACCATACTGGAAGTAGTTACGCTAGCCTTGGAATAGTTGTCTTTAGCGAGTTCAACTTCGGCACTGCAACTGCCGGCAGCATCAAGGCATACCCGTGCGGCAAGGTGGCCTGAAGTGTTCTCGTAAACATTCAATCTCCAGAAGCTGCTTCCATCGTCTTCGGCTCGGAACAGGAATCCCGAATTCTTGATTCTCGGAGAATCCTTTCCATAGCTAGAAGTTGCATGGGGCGGCTGGAACAGGGCCTTAAGTGTACCATGGATACCCGCATGTACGGTGCTCATGATTTTGACACCTTCCTTTGGGGCGTCCTTTGACGCCACAATGTACCCCTGGTAGGGGTCCCTCTCAACATAGGTCGTGTCGCTAATGTGTCCGCTGGCAAAGCTCCACTTGGCACTAGCTCCACTTCCGATGCAATACGCGGTTTCCGTTTCTCCCGGCTTGCTACAGGCATGCCGGTCGTTGTGTTGAGCGGTTTTCCTGAATTCGTCAAAGAAGCAATGATTGTCATTCTCGCCGAAATGGGCGTAGATGATAGCGTTATTGTCCTTCACTGTGAATCCGTTTTTATCTTCGCTAGCACTGAACTTGGCACTGGAAATCGGATCGGTCGTGGGGCAGGTCATGCCTCCATTGTTATCGCAGGTCCAATAATTGAAATCCTTGTATAGATCCCTATCGATACTTATGAACACGGAATCTCCGTCAAAAACGGAAACAGGACAAACGACATCCTTGTTCACATAGTCGCAATCGGTTGTGTGACCTCCAGCAACGACCGTTACTTTGGGCGAGCCCACTATACTACCGGTAAACTTAATACCAATCTTGCGGAGCTTCGCCTTAGCAGTAGCGCATAGGGAGATATTCTCGTTGACCTCAATTGGGGCCGATTTGGAAGCCTCGGGAATGATAACCACGCACTCACCCGCATCATCGCCCTCCGTAAGGGAGAGTGTGCCTGTACCGCTGGTGACCACATTCCACAGGCTGTTCCTTGTTTCCGTAGAGTAACCCGGTGACCAGGAGGGTTTTACCCATTCCTTCGATGTGCTGTTGATGATTGGGCAATCGGGCCAAGCATTTATCATTGAATTTTCAGGACAAAGGTCGGCATTCTCGCTCTTGTTACAGAAATCTTTGATGTCGTTTATATCGCTTACATTGCAACGCGTGAGACTTGCCGTGGAAGCCATGAGAAGCGTCGATGTCCATGGACTTGCCAACTGGTATGCATCTCCAGGTTGCAAGGTGAAGGTCACCGAGCCATTGGAGGCATCCCCAGCCGGCGTCAGAGTGAACAGCGTGGGAGTTTGGTGATTGACATCCACCCCAAAGTGGAATGTGTAAACATCATTCTCCGGCTCTACGTTGTCCTTCACTTGCAGAGTCCAGCCAGAAGGGACGGAAGATCTGTGCACCTTGACATTAATTTCGTTGGAGTGGGGTGGGAGATTTATCTTGACTTCGTGGGGGGCGCCTGCAGTGAGGTTGGCTGAAGGTTCCAAGAAGTTGACTGGCGGGGCTGCACTCTGCGAGCCCTTGACCCAGACATAGAAGGGAACCGACTTGTAACCATCCGCAGAGGCGGTACAGGTATAAAGTCCCTCATCCAGTTTGGCATCCCCAGAAACCAGGTTGGAACTTATATTAAGCGAGGGGGAGCAACTATAACTAGCCGTTGCTTTGCTGACATTAGCTCCATTCAACGGAAGCACATTAAAGTAGTCGATAAGTTTCCCGTAAGGATCCTTGGTCAGGTAAATGATACGGGGCAACACGATAAACGACTGGCTCAACGGGGAGATTCCATTGGCCGCATCAACAACCGGCACCATCTCGCTGGATTCGTATTGCGTTTCCAAAGTCACGCCTAACTGCGGAGCCATGGAAATGTAGTAGGGGTCCTTACCTGCGGACTTGAACACGGCCTGAGTATTTCCGCCTGCTGCTGCAGCGGCGGCGTTTACAGCGTCGGCACCACAGGGCTTACCCTTATCGCAGACAATACCGTTTTTACCCAAATCCTTCAACAATTCTCTGTCTGTAACAAACGCTGCATTTTCGAATCGATTGTTAGCACACTTTGCCGCCGGGAAATAGAGCGTTCCCGTAAGCTTGATTTTACTTCCCTCACTAAATCCCTGATCCGTGTCCATGAAGATGAACACATGCTTGATAGTTGCTGAAGTGGATAACTTATCCGCACCCTTCTTTAGGTAAAGCAAGACAAAAGAACCAGGATCAGAGGTGCCCATGATACCGTTGTCGGAGGCCGTTATCAAGGAGTTTTGTGCAGTAATTTGATCCTTGACGATGATAACAAATTTTCCAACCAATGTTCCACTGATATTGTTCATCGCACCTGGTATTTTTACAACCAGATATTCCTTATTGTACAGCTTGTTGGCCCGACTGGTAGAGTCTAGATAAAGCCTCGAATAACAAGCATTCAAGGAATCAACCAGCGTACTATTCCACCCCGTTGCAGTGGGGCAGGCATTCTTAGATTCTGCGAAAGATTCTAGCTCATCCAGGGGAATTTCTATGGGGTCATCCACAAAGTAATCTGCCCCGCATTTTTGTGTAGTTAGCTTATTTCCCCAAATTTTCCTACATTTTTCTTCAACGGCATCCCCACAGGCAAAATCAGGCTTTGCAACCCAATCCGACTTGTTGTGCATGTTTCCGCCGATTTTGAACCAGGGGTTCACCCCGCAAGTCGGTCGGTTGGCGTCTCCGCTACTGCTCTTGCAGAAGGGGGATCCCGTAATTCTGGACTCTTCGTAATTGTAGAAATTATAGGTGGCGTTTGTGGCATCATAAAAATACTGTCCACCGACCTTGTACAGGCCTGCTGTTACGGCACTCTTGAAATAATTGTCAAACTTGTTATTGTCATTGGACCACATCGGTATGGGGAACCAGCCACCACCCTTGTCGCCCTTCCACCCGCTAATGGGAGTTACATCGTACTTTCTCCAGTCGCTAGTGCTATAGGTCTTTTGTTCAAAAGCGACAAAGCCCGTTTGTGTTTTTGTGTTATCAAAAATGTAATATCTATCGCTGTTTACCGGTCGACCAGAAGGGAAAATACCAGAAACCGTGGCAGTCGTCCAATCTTCCCAGCCTTTAGAATAGTCGGTCCACTCGTTCAACCCTTCAGAACCATACGTATATGTGATGTATTCCCCATTGTCTTTAGCCAGCTCGCCGCAAACCAACGGCCCTTCTGTCGGGTTCTTCTTTATAAAATGACCGATATTACTCCCCGGATTCACCCTCTCCCAGTTGTCGGAATTATCACCATAAATTCTGAACCTCTTGTTTTCCGGACAGCGTTTTTTTCCGGTTTCTGTGTAGGTCTTGCTGGAAAGACTTGAATAATCTGACGACGCGCGGGCTGATTTGATATAGACCTCGGAGCCGGACGTACCCATAACTATCTGGTCGTAATTATCCGTATTTTCCTGGAAATTATTTATTCTGACTACGCTTTCCGTAGCGCATCCGATAAAGTCCTCATCTCCATAGTTACAGGATTTTGTACCCGTTAGCACGCATCCGATATTTTCTTTTTCGACCCAATACAGGTTATTACCGTTTGTCTTATAATTCCTTGCACAAGCATAAGTCTTACCTCCATTATACCAGTCGTAATCCTTGCACTGGCATGAAGAATACGCCTGACATGTGCAACCACTTCTAGCTGTAGTCTTGGCCGTACTACCCCAACCCAGGGGTTGCTTTCCCGGCATCCATACATTGCCTTCCACAACAAAAGTACTATTGTTGTTAAAATGAAGAACTACCGCACCGTCTTCATCAACACAGAGGTTTCCTTTTATCTTGGCTTTTTTTGACCTGTCATACGAAGACATGTATCCCTTTAAGGTAACATTGCTATCTATTAGCAAATTATAGTTAGCATCAGTAGTTATGCCTGTGGCCCCGAGGATGACATCTCCACTAAAGTAGGCGCTCCCCGACAGATCAAAGGAACTTGCGGTGGGGATTCCTGCATCCTTACCCACAAACAAATCTTTGCCCTTAATACCGTCGTTTTGTGCAGAGAGATTCCCGCCAATACAGGTAAGCTCGCCCAGATTCATGCCGGATCCGCTCAAATTTGCGTTTCCCGTGACAATCCAGTTACTCGTTGCTGTCGGCGGGTTCACGCCTGTTTCTTCAGTACCCCAGTTTCCATTTACTACGGCCGACTCATAGTCCGTCCCCGTTCCCGAAACACCGCCTCCAAAGTATGAGTAGTCAAAGTCAGGAGGATCACCATCGTATTCCTCCTGTACCGTGGGTTTGTCTACCTGGTAAAGACCCGATATATTGAGAATGGCCACCTCGGTGTGCCTGGCTAATCCGTCCCGAGAAATGCCTTCAGAGAGAATTTTCACCTTGTACAAGCCGTTTTGTGTAGTTACACCTGTGACCCACACATGGTGGTCCTGGGTCCCCCCCTGGACAAAGCTCCTTATCTGGTTATCCAGGTTGATTGGTTTCTTTTGGGACTTCGGTTCGTCAGTATTCAAATCATAGATGTACTGCCTAATAAGGGCTCCCACATCGTTGGCGTGGAATGTCATCCAAGCGCGAGTATTCTCGATACCCGCTACGGCACTCTGGTAGGCCTCCCGCTGCATCATACGGCTGGCACTGGAGTGGCCCTCGCTGGTAATCCACTTGTAGGTGGCGGTGGCCGCGATGGTGGCCACCAGCATGAACATGAGAACGGTGACTAAGGAGACACCCGCTCTTTTCTTGTTTTTCATTCCAAATTTCATAATTCCCTCCTAGTCGCGGGGTCCGTTGCTTGGGATAGGTATAACTACAATAGTTTCGCCGGTTTCTCCCGCGCCTCGAGTAATCTGCAGCGACAGCTGCAAAGCCTTGATGTTCTGCTTGTCGGCCTTATGTGCTTCCGGGTTGTAAGCCGTTTCAAAACTGTAGTTCAAGCCGGGTACTTCCGTAACCTTCAGGTTCTTGATTTTCAGTATCGCCTGAGAAGCCTTCGGCGAATAGCAGGCAAAGGTAAATGCAATGCAGCCAGAAACATCTGTCGGTACGGTGAACCTCATATTACGCTTGCCTGTTCCTTGTGAGTTATACGGTGGAAAAAACAAAAAGTCGTCGAGCATTCTCTTTGGCGGGTCAGCGGCAGCGTCCATCAGGTAATTACCGTTAATATCCCTGAGCCCAACGGACATGTGGTCCTCGCCAGGCACAAAGACCTGCAAGGGTATGTTGGGATCCGAGGACATGTTGGTAAAGGGTATTTCGAAGGATATCTCGTATGTGTGCCCCTTTTGGAATGTAATCAGACCCAGATTTTGGCAGTATTCCTTCCAAGATCCCGCATCGCCGCTTGATATAACAGCGAATGCCTGGTTCATGTTGTTATGGTCGGACTTGAGCTGTCCCTGGGCGTTGTCATAGTTGGTATAGAACTGCGAAAGCGTAATCTCTTCTCCAGCCCCCATTTCTTCTTTGCCATCGTTTTCCGACTTGAAGTTGAAGAAATGCTCGTCGCCAGTCCTTGGTATCAGGCGGAACGAGTTCCCAGGAGTCGGGAAAATCTGCTCCTCGGCCCCGGTTACGGGGTTCGGAGCCACAACCTGGAACAACCCCACATTCGTTGAAATTTCCACAGCATCTGCGCGGGCCGCATCGGCGCTCCTTGACGGACACGCCTCTTCGGCCTCGCCCGAAACCGTACGACAACTGCGTTTAAGAACCTGGCCCTCATCAACAAACCAGCAAATCTCTTCCACAGCCTTGTAAAGGCCGTTGGCATCATAACGGGCCCGCCTAAAGTACAGAACACTCTGCCCATTAAGGGGAATCGTATCTATAAAGAATGAGGAAGAATCCCCGCTGGCCTTGTCCCAATAGACATCATCATAAATACTGCTAAAGTTGTCACCAAAGGAACTTCCATCAGTGGCATCGCCCGCCTCTTTTGAACTCTTTGCCCCCATCTGAGATGCATCTGCTTTAAAAAGCGTTGCTACATTCTCGACCTCCTGGGTGGCCTTGAGGATATTCTGGGTGCGCACACGGAACTTGGTGGAGTCGCTGAAGGCGCGCCCCGCCACGATGACAATAATGCCGAGGATGGCCATATAGACCATCAGTTCCATGAGGGTGAACCCGTTCTTGCGTCTAATCATCTGATTACCCCCGAAACTGAAATGGACTGGATGGAACCTTTGTAGGGCCAGCTAACCGTGACATTGACCCGCTTGGCGTAAACATGAGCAGCGCCATTTTCACCCACAAGAAGGCTACTCGAATTCGCCTCAAATGTTTCGTCGCCGGAAACTTTTACATTGACTGTGTAAGTAATGCTTATGTTGTGTTGCACAATTCCTGGCTGACCTTTCCACTCCTGGACAATTTCTTGCGGAGGAAGGCTCCAAGTCCCGTCCTCGTTGTTGGTGAGGTGAGCGTCCGTAAAGCTCGCAAGCCCCTTGGAACTCAAATCGTCAATCACATTTTGGGCCACCTCGGTAGCGCCATCGCGGCCACGGATACGCAACAAGGCGTCACGGTTGCCCGTCTGCAGGTTGCAGACCGCGGTGTACAGAAGTCCAAGCACCAGTGCCGCAACAATGACCTCCATGATGCCAAAACCGCGCTTGGGCTTGCACAAAACTGGTAAACGCTGAACGAACATTGTGGCCTCCCTATAGCTTCGACCAGTCATCCGATCCACTCTTCAACTTGGATATAAACACATTTTTAGTCCTTTCTTTAACCGCGGCTGCATACAAGTCGCGGTCGCCATATTTCACCACTATGTAACCCTCGTAAGGGGCGGTAGAAAGTCCTGGACGCGGGATAAAGGATGCCTGGGCTTCCGTCGAAGATACTAGGTTATAGCCATCAAGCCCACCAAAATCACTAGTGATAATCGAGGACTGAGCATCAAGCACCAAACTATCGATAGGGGTGTCGAAATTGCCAGAGGCACACGACGCTCTGTAAGTTTTGAGCATTCTGTCCCCGTCATTTCGGACGCACAGAGAATCGTTAATCTGGCGAGCCTTGTTGGCAACCATTTCTAGGTAGGCCGCTACATTGAGAGCCGAATCCTTGGTTCGAGCATTAGCCACCGCACTTTGAAACCCGACCACACCCATGCCCGATAGGATGCCCATAATAGAAATCACCGCCAGTAACTCGACCAGCGTGTATCCCGCTTTTTTATGTGGTTTGCTCTGCATATACAGTTCCCTATTCAAAATCACCCTACGACCAAAAACTGGGTGGGCACACCTCCCTAAGCCCGGAAACCCAGTTTCCCTTCCTGCTTAAAATAGCTTTTTTTTTCGCAAATAGTTCACATTTTTTTACAAAGGGGACAAAAACCGCCTTTTCGAGGTAAAAAAGGCAGTTTGTGACGAGTGATGGGGTGGAATACGCTTGTTTAACGCAAGAAATGCGTCAAATGTTTATTTTAGCGCTTCTGCTTTGGCGATAATGCTCTTGGAAACGCCCTGGGACCGGAGCAGTTCAATCACTTTGTCTATTCCTTTCTCCATTCCTTTCTCCATTCCTTTCTCCATTCCCTTTTTCATGCCTGCACGACGGCCTGCCCGCTCTGCGGCACGTCGAGCATCGCCGGCACTTACAAATCCCAGTCTTTGTCCTATGCTTTTCCATGCCATCTGCAATTCCTCCAGGCTTTCCTCGTCGATGAACTCTCCTAAATATAAATTAATTTTGTCAAGAAAGACATTCTTGCCGTAATTCCCCAACATCCAAAGACGCTCTCCTATGGCTCGCGCCAAGTCTGACAGTCCTCGCTTATCAAAGGCATATTTCAGTATAAGCGCTCCAATCGCTGCTTCCACATTGTCGTCGGCGAGACACGATTCATCGTTCAGTTCAGACATGTTCACCATCACGAGTTCAAACGGAAGATCTTTTCCCTGAAATTTTGCGCGATTCTTACGCTTGAAGGCTGCCACCGGGTCCCAGCTTCGTTTTCCGTTGTAGATTATTATCGCTTTGGTCGGATACCAGCGGAATTCCGGGTCGTTTTTGTTTACCATTACATTGAACGCATATCGCCCCACCTGGTCGAGAAGTGCTCTGTCGGAAGCGGACTTGTGTTCTAACAGGATTCCCACGAACACATCTTTGCCCCTATACGCCTTCGCCGTGAACGCGAGATCCGATTCGCCCTTCTCGCCAACTTCGTTGTAAAAGCCGGGAAACAGCGTAAGTGTGTCGAGGTTCACGTCTTCGAGCATGGCATCTAGCTCCCTGTTGGCTTCACGTGCAAGGGTCAGGAGAGTCTTTGCGTTGGTCGGTTTGGAATAGATGTAACGGAAGAACCCGTCATGGTTCCTTCTTGTTGGATTGTTGCGTTTCTTCAAGTTTCTTGAATCCACCTGCTTGTTATTCATTTCATTGTCGTGTGCGTCCCGTTAAACGGTAGGGCGGAATGGCCCTACATTGTATAAACGCTTTTTTGGGCCAAAACTTGCCTGAAAATTTTGTTTACGTACGATGTTTTACAAATGAAAGGGGATGGCGATGGTAGGGATAGGAGATCCCGGCACTGTGGCCGGGATGACAATGAAAGAGCGCGAGTAAAACGAGGAAGATGTTCGTCATGTTCGTCCTGGAACACTGGTGGTGTGAGCGCTTGCAAATGTTGTTTTTTGAGAATTGGACCTATAAAACGGCGCGTTTTGCCACTTTTATATGCCCCTGAAATCAAAAAAATGCCTCGGAGTGGCCTTTTTGAGGCATCATGCTCAGAAAAAGGGCCGAAAAACGGTCTGTTTTGACGGAATTCTGTTAGTTTGTATGGAAAAAGGGCATATAAGAAGACATTTTTCCCAGTTTTATAGGTACATGTCGAACGCACCGCCTTCTTGGAGACATATAAATCGCCTCAAAAAACTGGTTTTATAGGTCCGTCGGGAGAAATCGGGGGTGTTAGGGGGTCCCGGCACTAGGCCGGGATGACAACCCCCTAGGGGAAGGGGGTGATGAAAGACACGGCTAGATGGCGGGTCGTGGCCCGCCATGACGCCGTGGCTGCAATCAGGGGGAAGGCTTTCCCCCTTTTTTAGGTAGGAAAGAGTCGCTCCTTTTGGCGAAAAACGGGGATTTTGCGGGTGGTGTGACATTCCGTGCACACCGCTTTGCCTATTATTTGGGGCATGGAGTGGAAACGTTTGTCGGTGGTACAGCGGCACAAGAGTCGCGGGATAAAGACCTGGTACCTCCGGGAAAATTCGGGCGGCGTGATTTCGTACAGGTCGCTGGGGACCACGTGCAAGAGGGTGGCGGAGGAGTGCCTGCAGAGGCTTCTGGTGCTGCGTTTCGCCATGCCCGGGGAGGTGCTGGAGGGGGTGCCCATGGAGGGTGCTATGCGGGAGTTTCTGGAGCGTCCGGGCCTGAAAATGGGCAGCGTGGAGCAGTACCGCCGTATTCTGGAGCATTTTTCGGGGTGGTGCAAGGCCCAGCGGGTCCATGACCTGCTTTCTGTGGACGAGAGGCTCGCGCGGAAGTACTATGCGTCGCTCCGGGGGAAGTCGGCGCGGCACAAGTGTCGCGTGTGCGGGTGCTTTTTGAGCTGGGTTTACCGGGAAAATCGGGTGGAGCGGGCCCAGCCTTTCAAATTCGTGGATTTTCGGCGGGTGGCGAAGGTGGAAAGGGACGCCTGGAGTGTCGATGAGGTGGAGCGCATCGTGGAGACGGCGCCTACGGCCGAGATGCGGATGCTGTGGGCGCTGATGGCCTACGCGGGGCTTCGGGTCCACGAGGCGGCGGGGCTTAGGCAGGCCGACATTCTGGGGGACCGTTTCCAGGTTGTGGGAAAGGGGGACAAGTTCGCGGTGCTGCCCATAAACGGGCGGCTCCGGCGGGAACTGGAGCGGTTCGGAAGCCTGGGAGACGGGCTGAAAATCGACAAGCAGAAATCTATTCGTGAAATCAAGAAGGTCTGCGCGCGGCTGAAGATTGAAGGCTGGGCGTCGAACCACAAGTTCCGTCACAGTTTCGCGACGAATCTCGCGGCCAGCGGGTGCCCTGTGGCGGTGGCCATGCGGCTGTTGCGGCACAGTTCCAGCGCCATGACGCTGGACGTTTATACCCACATTGTGCCCGCCGATATGCGGGAGTGGGCGGAAAAAGTGTAAAAGTTGCGCCGAACTGGGCGCAAAAATCATGCCAAATACAGGTGGGCGCGGACCTGGCTCCGGTTAGCTTCGATTAGCTCCGGGTGCAAAAATCGAGCCAAATGCGGATAAACGCGGGTAGGCTCAGACGCAAAAACTGTGCCCAAATAATGCACACAACGCGCCAATTCCTTTATTCTAAAGGGAAAATACATACAAGCTATTTTAAGCTGGACGGGAAACTGGGTTTCCGGGCTTAGGGAGGTGTGCCCACCCAGTTTTTGGTCGTAGGGTGATTTTGAATAGGGAACTGTATATGCAGAGCACATCGCATAAAAAGGCAGGCTTTACGCTAGTGGAAATGCTGGCGGTTATTTCCATTATGGGTATCCTTGCTGGCATGGGGGTTGTCGGTTTCCAAACCGCCGTGGCGCACGCCCGCACTAAAGACGCCGCCCTCAATGTGGCTGCCTTCTTGGAGCGCACGGCCAACGAGGCCCGCAAGTTGAACACCTCCCTGTGTATCCGCAATGACGGCACCAGCAAGCTGGTGGTCTACAAGTCCGCCTGCAATGCCGGTACCATGGGCGATGCTGTGGACCAGCTGGTTCTGGAAAGTCAGGTTACAGTTGTTGTTAGCGATGTGGATGATGTTGGCGGTGGCGGAATCAACTTAATCACTTCGACAGACGCCAAAGCCACGTTCAAACCGCGCCTGGGGCTTTCATCGGCACCCTATGAAGGGTATGTAGTCGTGAAGTACGGCAGTGAACGCGGAGCGGCGGTCAAGGAAAAGACAAAGAATTCGTTCAAACCCAAGTGGAGCCCTTCGGGGTCCTGGTCGGATTTGTAGGGGGCCTACGATGCACGTGCAGAATGACATAAAGCAATCCCGCAAGCGTGGCTTCGGCATCATGGAAGTCATGGTGGCGGCTTTGGTGCTTGGCCTCTTGTATGCTGCAATCTGCCAGCTACAGAAAGGTAACCGCGATGCGTTGCTGCGCATCCGTGGACGCGACGGCGCTACTGAGGTGGCTCAGAATGTGATTGACGATTTGAGCTCTAAGGGACTTGCAAGTTTTGCAGACATGAACCTCACCGAAAACGGTGACGGGACCTATAGCCTCGAGCCACAGACAATTGTCAGGGAGTGGAAAGGTCAACCGGGAACAGTACCTTATACCATAAGCATCGATTATACGGTCAATGTGAAAGTCTCTGGTGACGACGAATACAAGGCAAACACAGGGAGCCTTCTTTTGGGAGCAAACAGCGTCTCCCACATTTATGCCAAACGGGTGGACGTCACAGTTAGCTGGCTCTACAAGGGGTCCACCCAGTCCATCTCTGTCTCGGGGGTAATCAGATGATTAGACGAGAAAAAGCCGGTTTCACCCTCATGGAACTGATGGTCTACATGGCCATTTTGGGCATTATCGTTATTGTGGCTGGCCGTGCCTTTAGCGACTCCACTAAATTCCGCATACGTACCCAGAACATACTCAAAGCTACCCAGGAGGTTGAAAATGTGGCGACGCTGTTCAAGTCAGATGTGGCTCAGATGGGAGCGAAGAGCTCAAAAGAAGCAACCGTAGCTGGAGGAAATGACTCTTTTGAAAAAATCACAAACTGCACTTCCACTGCAGATTGCATTTACATGGACCCCAACAACGCTTCAGCGAACAATAAGGATTCTTCTTCTTTTGCAATCACAAGCAAGGAAAAGAATAAATATGACAGCATTGCGTTATTGCGCATTCGCTACGATGAACAGGGAAAATACCAAGCGCTAGAAAAAGTGGAGTGGTACGTAGAGGATGAAGTTTTGAAACGAAGCTGCCGACTAATGCAAAAGATAAGCAGCCTTAATGTAACCGACGACCCATGTTCCAATGGGCCAAATTCAACACCTACACCTGTTGAAATGGCGACAGGTGTAAAAAAATTTACTGTCATTCCGGGATTGCCAAATATCCGCAGCAACGCTGCCGCAGGCTATACAGAAGAACAACTGTTTCCTCCTGGAGGGGGTGAATCCTTTAAATTTCTTTCTCGCTATGGTGAGACAGACTATATCATACTTTCCATTCTGGATAATGGAACTTCGTCTACTTTGAGCGGATTCAAGCGAAATTACGACCTTACCGATGCGACAATAACCACAGAAAGTAAACAAATGAACCAGGTTTTTGCGGCAACAAACGAGGACTTGGAAGGCGATTGGAAGGATCGATGCTACAAGTTTAAGCTAGAGCCGGGAATAGAGTATGAAATCTCTTTTGATATGCCGTATCCTACATCCGCAAAAGACATGGCACAACTTTTCGTTCCTGGTCGAGACCACATGTCTGTGGGGTTCCGTGACATTAATGGGGATGCACCTGCAACAATTGACGACTTCCTCTTTTATCCGCCAACAAGCAACGAATCCGTTGGTAAGCGAGCTATGCGCTTTACAGTACCAGATACACTAAAAAATCAGTGTTTGGCATTCACATTTTCAACTTACTCACCAAAAGCTGCAGAAGGGACAGTCACTATTTCAAATCTAAGGCTTAGGCGAGTTGCCAGTTCCACCTACAATTTTAATCCATCAGTTAGTTTGCCCATTAAGGACAAGAAAAATGTCAAGGCTTTGAAAATCAATCTGCAGATTGCTCGAGGCGACAAGAACCCCGGTGAAACAGGTGAAATTGAAGTGGTTATACCAACTCCCAGCAATGGCCCCAGGGACTAGGAGGGAATTATGATGTTCGGAATTCAAAATTCAAAAATAGGAACGAAAGCCGGTGTATCCTTAGTTACCGTACTTTTGTTTATGCTGGTAGCCACCATCGCGGCTACTGCTACCTACAAGTGGATTACCAGCGAAGGTAAATCTAGCACGAGTCGTATGATAGAACGTGAGGCGTACCAAAGCGCTATTGCGGGTATTGAAAACGCCCGTAGCTGGATGACATATCATGCAAACGATGTAGGTGCGTTGATTAAGCAATATAAAGAAAATGGTAGTAAGCCAGTGAAACTGGATGGACAGTTGGCTGAGTTTATGCGTGCGGGACAAACTTTTCATGTTTGGCTTACTGGCGTAAATACAGAAAGTTCAACATATAAGTTGAAGATCGTATCACAGGGCATTGCTCGCGATGGCGGAGCAACACATAGCGAAGTGGCGATTCTTGATGTAAATGGGCTATACCAGGTAAAGATTCCCTCAGTAAAATATACAGGAGAGGCGATATTCAACGAGGCTTTCTTTGGTTCTGCAAAAAATGGAATCAGTCTAGAAGTGAACTCGGCGATTTTCAATGGCGATACAAAGTTCAACACAAAATTTAATGCATCTGATTACGTTATCGTTACAGGAAATGTTAACGTTAATAGCAATACGAATGTAGGGGACCTTTATGTTAAAGGAAATTTATGCTCTTGTACAAACCTTAATGTAAGTGGCAACACCTATGTAGAAAGTAAGATGTACATAAATGGAACACATGTATACAATGGTGACATTTATGCAAAAGGAGGAATAGACCTATCAAAGAAAGGCGCAACGGGGTGTCAGTGTAACACTGGCTATGGAGGCGATTTTACCGTTGGTGGAAATGTTTCAACAGAGGGGGATCTCGTAATGTCACGGGCAACCTCACCAAATGTAAATACATTTGGTGGAAATCTCGTCTTAAAAAATGGTGCAAAAATCGATTTCCCTACTCTTTCGGAGTTCTCGTATAGCACTGCAGGGGGATTGCCGACTCAAACACATATTAGCGGGAATGTTTTTCTAGATGGTGGATTTTCAAACGGATGGTTCATGGGATATGCAAGAGCTGGTCAGGTGTCGCTTACCTCCGCAGGAAAAACATTTTACTCATCAACCCCAATGTATCGGGTTTCTGACGCAAATCAGAATGTCGTGTATAGTTGGTGGAAAAAAGCAAATAACGAGCATCAAGATACTGATATTTCAGGAGACGCAGATGGGCTTTATGCAATCGATAAAGGTGGCCGCAGCTACAAACTGACGGCGGTTCCCAAAAACACTTTTTGCAACAAGTCTAATTGCCAACCTACAGATGATTTTTCTGACACTTACTTTTGGGACAACGCACATTTTTACTGTCCAAGTTGGGAACAAAAGGGATATTGGGAGGGATTTAACTGGATTACGTATAGTGAGCCATCTGGATGTGGAAATTGTTCTTGGTATCAAGAAAAAGCTGGTGTAGGGGACCGGAATGGCTACAGATGGAAATGCGATACAAAAGGAAAGCAAACAAGCCGAAATGAAATCTTTGTGCAAATCAACGGAACATACTCCGCTACTAAACCGGATACCACCGGCTGGGGAGCAGACAGATTAATGGACTATGAGAATAAAATTACTGATGAGAATACGGGGTCGGGATGCGGAACATCAAATCATGTAGCAGATCCTATACAGTTCAATAAGGATCTTCTCACCCACAACTTGATGCATACGAAAGATAAGCCGATGGAATGTGATGATGCGACGCTTTGGAATTCTTGGCCAAATGATCCCTGGGGTCAGTTGAACTCCTGCTATCAGAAAGCGAAGGCGGCCAATAAGCTTTATGACAATCAGTGGCTTTTAATAAATGTCGGCAAGGCGGTTTGGGCAACGGAAAATTCTCATTATCTGCAAGGCAACTTTATAATTGTGATTGAAGGCGATAATGGCTACGGTTTATATTTGCCACAAACAAGGGCTCAGGCCGATGAGTCCCCTTCCCATGTAATTCTTTATTTCCCCAATGGATATGACAAAACGCTCAATAGCAAAGCATCCTCTGGCCCAATGAATTATTTTGTCTTCAGCGACGGAGATTTAAAGAATACACAGCTGGGCGGAACAAAAATCAACGGCTCGGTTTTCCTGACAGATTGCCATAATATGGGAAGCGACCAAACGATTAAAATCGAGTTCAATCCAGACCTTGTCGCAGCCCTTGAAGGCTCCGGCGTCATCTGTACTAATGATGGTACTGATAAGTGTTCTCCCAACGCAGGTAGCTCATCGTCCGCCGCTTCTTCGGCTTCTTCTGAAACAATTTCTTTCGGTGGAACAGACAGTTACTATATCTCTACAGCTCCGCAGCTTTCTATCACGCTGGAAAGCCAGTATGCAAACAACGAAAATGTTGAAAATATTGCTAGCACAGGGGAAGACTCTAAGGGGAGTTTCGTAGTTCTGCCCCGTGTCATCTATTTGCCAACCGACCCACCAGGAAAACTTGAACATTACTACAATGTAATTCCGCTTAATTCAAAACAAACTGTGGAATCCCAGTCCATTACTTGTGAGGGCGGAATTCCGACCAGCGGCAAGCTTTACGACGGAACAACATCCCTTGTAGAAGGCTACTACACTTGCAATGTGTCAGGAACTGTTTCTGGAGTAAGTTCCACCGTCCCGTTATATGTTGTAGTTCGTGGAACCGATGCCACCACCCCGAAGGTTACATTTGTTACAGATGATGTAGAATTGCCCAAAGAAGAGGCTACAACAGTTCAATTAACGGTCCCCAATACCACAGGAGCCGCCCAAACCTTCAAAGTCAAGGTAGCCCGTAGCGGAACAGAGACTGGCTGGACCGTAACGCCTATAAACCCCATCGGAGCGTGCGATGCAAATAGCGAATGTACCTTCCAAGTCAGCACCACTGGCGGTCCAACGAACATTTTTACGGTCACGAATAATTCCGCAAGTTCTGGAATACTTACCTTCCAGATTTTGGACTGCATAGAGGGCGGTTGCAATGTAGGCATCCCCAATATTGAGCTCGTCTACATATTTAGTAGCGTCAAAGTCAAAAGGAAAACACTTGCCGAATGGTGTGCCGAAAATGGGGATGATGCTGATGCAACGAAATGTGCTAAGAAAAATCAACCTGACTGTCCTTTATCAGACGAATGGATTCGTGCAAATGGAACAAATTGTACCGCAAATCCAATCAACAATGCTTGGGATTGCGACATTACAGATGACATAAGTCTGGAACTCATTAATTCAAATATTCCCGATGGCTGTGAAGCTATAATTCCAGGAGACAACCTACTAGAAGCACCTTTTGCCAACAAGTCAACAAGGTATCTTTATGCCTCACTCAAGGCAAAGAAAAAAATGTTCCATACAGGGTTCAAAATACCTTCTGATATTGACCCTGATCAGACAATTCATATTCTTGCAGAACACAACGGAGTTGCTGATGAAGAAAAGGATTGTTCCTATTCTGATTTCACAAGCAACACGGATGGTGTCCGAGAAGAACACTGTGATATTGATGTTTACTACGGATCGCGTGTAACCCTGAGCCTAAAGAATGACTCCGACCGAGACAATTTTAACTACTGGCTATGCACCTCTGGTGTAGATTGTCCTAGCGAAAAGATTCCTGTCAACACCTACACTTACTCTATTTCCATCACTGGTGAGAATACGGTCTACGCACACTATAACGAAAAAGATAAGCATTGTTTCTTTGACGAGTTTAAAGACAAGAAGAATTCTTACGGAAACCGCGCTACCATGGCGTGTGGAACAGAAAAAGAGTACTGCATTGATGTATGTAATGGCACATGTTCTAACGCAATTACTACTAGTTCTGGTGATGGCGCCATGCCAGATGCAAAATGGAGACTTATTGATGGAGACTTGAGCAATATTGAGTTCTCTGGCGATGGGAAAATCAGCCTAAAATCGAACACCACGCGGGGGCGCAAGGAAAACACCAAGGGTTCCGCTACAATTATGAGTTCCGTGCAGGCAGGCATCTATGGAACACTTAAGGCTCAGTTCCAGGTCCCCCGTGAGGGCGTGAACGAGAATGACGAAGCCAAGTCAACAATAAAAAAATCAGGTTTTATGTTACGCTCCAACACCAATGGAAGCAGCTATTTAATGCTGAATATCTTTAGCGACATATCTGGATATCTAAAGGCTAGAATTTGTTTGAATGGCGGTAATACCTGTAAAGAGAAAAGGATTGGTTCCGCTAGCGCCAATGAGGGTGCCATTGTCACAATTTCTGCGACACTGCAAAAACTAGTCAATCCAAGTGATGGAACCTATAAGGACGAACTTGAAATTCGCGCCTATACAAACGCATTTAGCAGCTACTATGAATTCACGACCTTCGATTTAACCAATTCAGAACTGAATGGCGTTGAGGATTTGGCAAATCAGACTCATGAATATCTGGGAATGAAGCTTTCTGACCAAAATTTCAAGATTTATGGAATTGGATGGAAGAGTGACGACTATGTTTCAGAATGCTGGGATGTTTATCCAACAGTTTCATGTTCTTTCAAAGCTGCATACGCAGGCGGCATTGTTCCTCAATCCACAGCGCTTTCGAGTAAACCCGTTAAGCCATGGGTCGGACTTTCCAGCTGGTTCGAAAATGCTGGTGGATGCACTCGCGTATATTACTACAAGGGAAACGACGCCGGTTGTTACGGCAGTGTGACGGGAACCGATGATTACAAGGAATGTACGAATAATTATTATGAATTTACCACAAGTGGCCCCCACGGTGCAACTGCGGATGGCGATAAAACGGCAAAAGCAGGTGTTAGTGGGTGTACTGTTTATGGAGAGGCTGCCGCCTGGGCGAATAGCGCTGTAGCGGCACACTGTGGTGCTTTCTGGGTGGGTGAATTTAAGAATTGTAGTCAAAATGTGGCTTTTGGTCATACAGTCGATGGAGCTGACGGTAGTTACTTTGCGCTTGATGCAAATGGATCCGGGGCTGCCAATCTTCGAGATGCCGATTTAATCGTCACCCTAGACAATCCCAATGGTGCAGAAGTATCGGTTTATCTATTCAGTAAGAATTCAGAAAATGGTTACACCTACGGCAGTGCCCCTGTTTACAGCCAGTCCTATACCACGACTATGCAAGGGACCAATTTCGACATCTCCATAGCCGTATCCAACATCTCTAATGTGGAGGGATTTGATCCTGAACATGTGGTGGGAGTGTACATAAAGACTGATGACGCAAATGTGAATATCCGTGCGGTACGAAGCAGTTGCGAACATGTGTTGAAAATAGCAAGCTGCTCGGCCAGTTGGGATGGAGTAAATCGGAAGTTTAACATTTCTGCCAAAGTGAACAACCATTCCGATGCGGGTAGTTTTACAGTTACTGAGAAAAACAGCAACATTACAGGGAGCATTGCAAAGGATTGCAAAAATAGCGAATGCAGCTGGTCGGGAGACAATGCCGAGTTTGAATGGAGTTACAATGCGTTCGACGATGTTGTCTCTGATCCTTCGGGGTACAGGGATTACTATTTCGTGATAGGCATGAAGGACAAGGAAGGAGGGGATACTGAGGACTCCCCCTGCACTACTCCGGCGGTCCGAGTAAGCAAGATTTCTGCCACATGCAGTGTAAATAAGGAATCTGTAGAGAGAGGTACCGGACTACCCGTCTTTACCTATTCCATAAGTGGGTGTCCTTCAGATAACACTGGTTGCCCGTATGAAATTAAACTTCAAGATATTGATCAACAACTGATTAGCGCCTCTAGTGGCAATTTCAACGGAAAGACAACAGATCCAGAAGCAGCCAACACAAGCGGGAATCCGCTTGATGCGGGAACCTACAAATTTGTCATGAAAAGTACCAATGCCAACCAGCCGTTTGCTGATTGTGAGGAAGAATTTACCGTGACAATTCCGTCAAGCTCATCGGTAGAAAGCAGCAGTAGCATTCCTTCGAGTAGCAGTGTGGCAAGTAGCAGTTCTGTCGCTTCGAGCAGTAGTGTAAGTGGAGGCGGATTCTCTTGCACTTACACAGGCACAACAGGTGTAAAAATCCAGGGAGGAGTCGGCAATCAAAATCTGGCTTCGACCAACGCACCGCATGCACAATATGACTTGTACATTGATGATGAAAAAAAGGTTACCGGTACTTGGGGACTTGGATTCAATTTTACTACGCCCACGTCGCTTGGCAATCATACTTATAAGGTTACTAAAATGGGAGAAACAGCTCCACAATGTCAGGGATCTTTCGAAGTGGTCAACCCATTGCAATGTAGCGTCGATGATGTGATTCCATTAAATGTTGCAAAAACATTTAGTGTATCCGTGATGGACAATTTTAGTTGTTCAAATTGCAATTACACTAATGTCGATTGCGGATACAGTTGTAGCGGAGGGAGTGTAACCAATTACAGCTTTACGCTAACAAACATGAATACAACAGAATTGAAGGTTCAATGTCAGTGCAACGACAACATCAATCAGACATGTGCAAAATCTGTCACTGCAGTTCGTACCGCACCAACATTTAGTTGCAAAACGGGGCTGAAAGCCACCGTAGGTGAAACGAACAATGTGAAAATTGTTTTGCTGGGTGTCACTGGTTGTGATGAAAATAGCCCTTGGTGCCGCTCCACCATTACGGGAACAGGAATCAGCGATCAAACAGGAATTGGCGTTTCTGACGGATCAACTGTAAATCTCACGGCTTTCACGGATAATGGTGGTACTGACGGGGCTACTAAGACCTATACGGTAACTCTTGAAAATTCTGTCGGCCTTAGCGATGCCAGAACCTGCAGTGTGGAATTTACCGCAGGTTCCAGCTTTGCGTGCAATAGTGGTAATTCTGCGGCTTTGTCAAGCATGACAGTACAGACAAACAAGTGCTACAAATACACTGTCGCGAGTTCGGGCAATTTCTATGTTGGAAACTGGTCTGGATCCGGAGTTGGAATGACCTATACTGATTGCGGAGGAACTCCGCATACAGTCACTGTGGCTAATGGTAATTGGACTACATATGCCGTGGGTGGCGGGTGTGAAATCTACGCTGAATTTACAACAAGCGCCTATGTGCAATTTAACACTTACTAAAAGCAGGTAATACTTAAGGCTCCCCCCACATCAGCACCGGGGGGGCTTCCCTTCACCCCTAAACAATCAAAGTCCCAGGACACACCGTCCGGGGCTTTTTGCCGTTTTAATAAGCTCTAGCGGATCCTCGCCTTCGCGAGGATGACGAAGGGCGATCCCCGCCTGCGCGGGGATGACAAAGAGGGTGTGCGGGGATGACAATGGAGGGGCGAGGATGACGAGGGGAGGGGGGGGGGCTATTTACCCAATGCCGCCAATTTTGCCTTGAATTCGGAAATCTGTTCGGGCGACAAGTCCATGCCCTGCAGCACGGCGATGGCATCGCTGTGCCCCTTAGATTCGCCCTCCCTGCGGGCACGGACCTTCAGTGAGGCCAGATAGTCCAGTTCTTCTTCCGTGAAAACCATATCCCTTGCCTGCTCCTTGATAAGTTTGTCCGACGCATTCACTACCAAAATACGCTTGATTGCCTGCGAAATCACGTCGTCGCCGAAATCCGGAAGGTCGTTGGCCCCGCCCGCATGCTTGAGCAGGTACAGCCAGCGGTCTTCGGTGGTCCGGACGGAATCGGTCGTCTTGTTGAACCGTGTCAGGTCATACAAAATATACTTCACCTTGTCGGTAATTGTCAACCCCCTCTCGTTACGAATTGCCCAGGTGCCGCGGTAACTGTCTTGTTGTTCAACTGCAAAGTCGCATATCCAGATAGCATAGGTGAGCGGGATTTCGTAGCGACGTTCCTCGCGACGTGCCCGTTCTTCGTCGGTAAGGTCTTTTTGCGGGTCCTTGAAAAACTCGTGATCCCACTCGTACTTGCTCTGAAGCAAGAAAGCGCTGTGCTGCAGCAGAATGCGGTCGATGAATCGACTGTGCTTTGCCTTTTGCATTTGACGCCTACGGCGTCCGCGACTGCGCCTCAGAAATAAAAACAAACAAGTTTGTTTTTGCTTCATTCGGCTTGTACGCTATTCGATGTTCACGCTTAGCCCGTTGGAAGTGGTGGCGCGGATATCGAGCCTAAAGGATTTTACCTGCGGGAAGATGATGTTCACCTCGGTGTTCTTGACGGTGACGGAAGTAATCCGGTTGTCACCTTCCAGATGAAATACCCCGTTCAGAAAACTCACAAGCGCCTGTTCATCGCTCAGGAACGCCTTAAATCCGGTGTCGTAGAGCGGGTCGATGTAGGTCCGCTTTTTGATTTCTTCGTAGGTCCTCTGCACCCAGAATTCCTGCGAGGTAGCGATGGTGAACTCGGGGCTGATTTCGTTAATGTTCGTATTGTTCATATCTATAACCGGGTACGCTCCGGAAAGCGGGAGCGCAGAATTGCCCTCCTCTTGTATAGACGCTTTTTTGAAGGAAAACTTGCCTGAAAATTTTGTTTACAGCGAGTGTTTTACAAATGAAAGGAGATCCCCGCCTTCGCGGGGATGACAATGGAGGAGCGCAAGGATGACGATGGTAGGGATAGGAGATGCCCGGTCAAGCCGGGCATGACAGCGAGAGGGGCGAGGATGACGATGGTAGGGATAGGAGATCCCCGCCTGCGCGGGGATGACAAAGAGAGTGTGCGGGGACGCCCGCCCCTACTTCCCGGGTTTTTCCTCGATCTTCACGATGGGTTCGTCCATCATGCGCTCGGCGATAACCTCGGGAGTCTCTTCGGCAACAGCAGCGTTGGATTCTTCGGGCATCCAGGGCTTGTCCAGGCTCTTTTCCCAAGAAACGGTAGGCGCCTGCACCACCTCGTGGGACGTATCCACCACGGGGAGGCCCAGAATTTCGCGGGCACGGTTCAGGGCGGCATCGATATTGCCCAGGGCGTTCTCCTCACCGAGCTGCTTGAGCACCCCTGCGCGGGTCAGGGCCACCACGGGCTGGGCATGCACACCGCTCAAGAGCAGCTGGGTGCCTTCGCTATTGCAGCGATTCAGCAGATCCTCGATCATCTGGATACCGGCGGCATCAATACTGGACACGCTACGCATACGCAAGATAAGAATCTTCGGTTTGTCGGAGATACGGGCCATGGTATCCTTGAACTTGTCCACGGCCCCAAAGAACAGGGAACCGGCCAGTTCGTACACCGCCACGCCCTTGGGCACCTGGCGGCTGAGCTCGTTGTGGGCAGCCTCTTCGTCGTCTTCCCTGAGGGCCTCGGTCACCGTCTCCATCTCGGACACATCGCTCATGCGCTTAATGAACAGCACCGCAGCAAGGAGCACGCCCACCTCGATAGCTACCGTCAGGTCGATAATCACCGTAAGGAAGAAGGCCACCAGCATCACGATGGCATCGCTCTTGGGAGCCTTGAACATCTTGATAAAGCTGCGATAGCCACACATGTTAAAGGCCACCTGGAAAAGCACCGCAGCCAGCGCCGCCATGGGGATCATCTCGGCATACTTGCCCAGCACCAGCATAATGAGCAGAAGCACCACCGCATGCACCAGGCCCGAAACCGGGCTCACGGCGCCATTACGAATGTTGGTAGCCGTACGGGCAATGGCGCCCGTAGCGGGAATACCGCCGAACACAGGGGATAAAATGTTGGCGATACCCTGGCCAAAAAGTTCGGTATTGGAGCGGTGCTTGGTACTGGTCATACCGTCGGCCACCACGGCACTGAGCAAAGACTCTATAGCACCCAGCATGGCGATGGTAAGGGCCGGCTGGAACACCTTCTGCATCATCTCGAGGCTAATGTTCGGCAAATGGGGCACCGGGAAACCGCTGGGGATATGGTTCTTCATGCCGATGGTCACTACGCCGTGACCGTTAATCGGATCGTCCCAGCCCAGCACCTTCACAAGGACCGTCGCCACCACGATAGCCACCAGGGAACCCGGAACCTTCGTGGTAATTTTCGGCCACAAGATACAAACCGCCAGAGCAACAAGCCCCACGATAACGGCATACATATTTACAGTGTCAAAAGAGGATGCGTAAAGCTTGATTTTCCCAACTGCATCGGCAGGGTCCTTGGCCAAGAAACGCAGGCCAAAGAAGTTGGGCACCTGGCCCAGGGCGATGATGATGGCAATACCCGCCGTAAAGCCCACCGTCACAGGGTACGGGATGAACTTGATAATGGCACCAAACTTAGCCAGCCCAAAAATCACGAGGAAAATACCGGCAAGCAATGTAGCAGAAGCAAGACCGTCATAGCCGTACTGTGAAACGATGCCGTAGACAATCACGATGAAGGCGCCGGTGGGGCCGCCAATCTGGAAACGGGAGCCGCCCAACAGGGAAATGGCAAAGCCTGCGATGATGGCCGTATAAAGGCCCTGCTCAGGACCCACGCCCGAGGCGATAGCAAAAGCGATGGCCAGGGGGAGCGCCAAAATGCCCACGATAAGCCCGCTCATCAGGTCGCGGGTCAAATCCTTGCGGGTGTAGCCACGCCTTACGACGCGGGCAAATTCAGGGGTAATAGTCGCCACGACACCGTTCAGATAGTTCTTGACGGAATTCTTGGCATCAATAGTCTGCATCTGGGCTCTCCTAGGTAAAGGCGGGCCCAAACTTAGAAAACTTTACATTGTTCGTTAAGGGCGATAAGAAAAAAGAATGCTTAATGTGGAAGCCGCTACAGAAGGCCCTTCTTAGCAGAACGCATCAGGTTCTTGACCTGCTTGTTGGAAAGCTGGGGAACCTCGGCATCCCGTTCACGGCGGGACTTGGGTGCACATTCCTCGCACAAAAGCCTGGTCACCGTACCAAAGCTGGTGGCACCGTCCATCTTGTCGGCCTGGCGAGAACGGTAGGGCCGGACTAGGGCTTCGCGGTGGCACTTGTCGCACACACCCATTTTCGGAGGAAGCGGTTCACGCTTGTCCCTTTTCTTCTTTTCTTCGTCCATGGCCCAGGCGCGAGCGCTCGCGGCATTCTTTGCGGCAAAATGATCATCAAAAAGACTCATGGCAACTCCTTTTCTACTTTAGCTCCCTCAATATACAATCTTCCAGGAACATGGACAGCAAAGTCACGCACAAAGAGGTGGGTTTAGAGGCCTCCGAGAAGAGACTGCGACCAAACTTGCCTCGTTCTTCCTGCTTGGCCTGGAACTTTTGCACGTGGGCCTCCCAGTCAAAAATTTTCACACGGTCTGGTGCCATGTCTACGAAGTCCCGAATGGACTGGTTCAGCGCCGCCACCTGGTCTCCCCCTTCAGGAAGCATTTCGGTAGGAATTGTAAGCAGGTCCAAGCCGGACTGGGTCTTTTTCAAGAGTTCTTCCAGCAGGGTGCGGTAATGTTCCGCCACCACCTCGGCCACGCCACGCTCACGCTTCAAGTCGTTATAGCCGAGCCCAAGCACAATGCGACCCGCCTTCTTGCCGATAATGTCGGAAGAGGCGCGGGCAAAGAGCTGCGGAATAGACAGCGACATGGGAGCGTTGATAGAAAACTGCATGGGCCGGTTGGGCTCTGCGCACAGGAGCATTTCGGAACAGCGGAAGGCAGCCTCGCCCTCGCTTCCAAGCAGTTCGTCACCGATTATCAGAATCCGGTTTTCCACACTTCTAATCTACACATTCTCATCCGGCTTGACCACCGAGAGCACCCAATAATTTCCCGTTTTCTTCCGGGAAAGCACCTTTATGCCGTCGGCCACCAGGGAGCCCGGCACGTTTTCGATAGGGGAACCATCATCCAGGTATATTTCCAGCGGCCGCCCCGCAGGAAACCCCGCCATCACCAGGCGGGACCGGACCGAGTTCCCGGGGCAGGCCACGCCCCGCAAGTCCAGCACCTTCGGAAACTCCATCTTCAGGCTCTCCGGAATGGGCGCCGTCTTGGACCGCTCGCAAAAGTCCACGATGGCCTCCGCATGTTCTTCCGGACTCTGCACCCACTCCCCCATGGGGATTTCGGCAGGGGCCTTCGCCAAAAACCAGGCTAGACCATCGGTGCCGGTAAGACTTGCAGAACACTCCCTGCGGATCCAGTCCGTGCAGGCGTACCCCAAGAGCTGGACCAGAGACTTGCCGAAGCCCTCTTTTTTCCGGTTGTTTTCAACCCAAACTAAAAGCGGATTTTTGTCCATCTGGCGGTGCCTTGTCAAGGGGTAAAACCGAGAAAATTTTCTTTTTTTTCAAAATTTTCAAAAGCGATAAAAAAACTATCAAAAAATTCGTATAAGGTGTAGAAAAGTTTTGTTAACCTTTCTATAATTGGCGTCAAGCATTCAAGAATGCAAAGGTTTTTGGAATTATGATAAACAGTGTCCTACTCTATGCGATGTTCGTGGTATACGTCATCGCAGGCGTTGGCTTGGTCATTTACGGTTTTAGCTGCTATTACAGTATTTACCTGTTCCTGAAGAACAGCCGAAAGACCCGTCTTACCGACCGCAAGAACATTCTCCAGTTTTACCGTGAACATTCCATGGCGGACCTGCCCCAGGTTACCACCCAGCTGCCCGTGTTCAATGAGGCCAACTGCGTGGAGCGACTGCTGGAGGCGGTCTGCGCTATCGACTACCCCAAGGACAAGCACGAAATCCAGGTCCTGGACGACTCCACCGACGAATGCTACGAAGTAGCCAAGAAAAAGGTGGAAGAACTGGCCGCCAAGGGTTACGACATCAAGCTTATCCACCGCACGAACCGTTCCGAATTCAAGGCCGGCGCCCTCAAGGAGGCCATGCAGGTTGCCAAGGGCGATTTCCTCGCCATATTCGACGCGGACTTCGTGCCCGAGAAGGACTTCCTCCTCAAGACCATCCCCTACCTGGTGATGGACGAAAAGATTGGTCTGGTCCAGGGACGCTGGGGCCACCTGAACCGCACCGAGTCCGGTTTGACCCTCGCCCAGTCCATCGGTATCGACGGACACTTCGTGGTGGAACAGTCGGCCCGTAGCTGGGGCAAGCTGTTCATGAACTTCAACGGCACCGCCGGCGTGTGGCGCAAGCAGGCCATCTACGGCGGTGGCGGCTGGGAAGGCGACACCCTGACCGAAGACATGGACCTCTCCTACCGGTCCCAGCTGGCCGGCTGGAAAATGAAGTTCGTGTTCGACGTAATCGTTCCCGCCGAACTCCCCAACGACATCAACGCCTTCAAGGCGCAGCAGTTCCGCTGGGCCAAGGGTTCTATCCAGACCGCCATCAAGATCCTGCCCCGTGTGCTCAAGGCGAAGGTCCCGCTCCGCGTAAAGATCGGCGCCATCCTCCACACGACCCACTACTCGATTCACCCCTGCATGTTGTTTACCGCCCTCTGCGCCTGGCCTCTGCTCGCCTTCTTTGAGCCGGTGGCACACCTGCCGGGCTGGGCCTACACCATCGGTTTCAGCTTTATCTTCCTCGCCGCTATCGCTCCTTCCGTGCTTTACTTTGTGGCCCAGCGCTGCTCCGGCTATACCGGCTGGAAAATCCGCCTGCTGAGTCTGCCTATCTTGATGGCCCTCGGCGTGGGCATCGCCGTGAGCAACTCCCGTGCCGTGTTCTCCGCCATCATCGGAAGCAAGGGCAGCTTCGTGCGCACCCCCAAGAGCGGCGGCTCCAAGAAAAAGGCCAAGAGCCACTATGCCCAGAAGTTCCCTTGGCAGGCCGTGGTGGAACTGGGTGTGGGCGCTTACTGCATTTTCGGTCTTCTGGAATACATCGGCGCACAAAAGTTCATTATCGGGCCGTTCCTCGCCCTCTACGCCATCGGGTTCCTTTCTGTTGGCGTACTCTCCTTTATGCACTACATCGGAAACATCATCGAGATGCACCGGGCAAAGAAGAATTCGGAATCCTGAATTCGGGGTTCGGAATTATCGAAGGACTCAAGAAGTTCTGAGAAATTCGAGAAAGTAATTAATAACGATTAGAGATTGATTTCGGGTCTGGATTCACCACGAGCCGGTTTTTAGTTTGTATCAAGTCCTGCAAGAGCGCTCCCGTGCTGGTCTGGTAATCCCTCTGCAGCCGCACGTAATCCCCATGCATGCCTTTCCACACACCAAAGGCCACCAGTGCCACAATTCCCGCACAGGCCATGGTCACTATCAGTTCCATCAATGTGAATCCGTCTCTTCGCACCGCACAATCCTTTTCAAGGTCAAGTCGCTCCAGTATCCCGAAGTTTCGTGAACGGCCACCCACTGCAAGGGGGCACCTCCCGGGACACGTTCAAACGACAGTGAAAAATCAATCCCCTGCCTCGATACCGAAACCATGGTCAAGGCAGTGTCGGCCTGGTCGCGCCTAGGCTTTACGCAGGGGGCCGGCTTTGCCACATTCTCTTCTATCAGGGCCACCGCCTCCAAAATGGCATGGCCCTTTTTGGACTCCCTCTCCTTTATCTGCGAAAAACTGACAATGGTGTGTCCGATTCCCATGGCTCCGATAGAGAGCACCACCACGGCCACCATGACCTCCATCAAGGTAAAGCCCCGTTTCATAGGCGCCCCCAGATTTTGCGTTTGCCCTCTATAAAGGCAGGGAACAGAATCCCGCCAGGATCATCCTCAGAGTTCTGCGCAGTCTCATTCTCGTCACTTTCGGACCAGGTTGCCACTATAGCCGTCGGAAATAGACTCCGGGCACGGTCTTGCATCCGGAAACTTGAAGCAAGTACCACCCCCCGAAAACACGCATCCTCTTCGGCGCGAAAACCACCTCGAGTGAAGAGTTCCAGGTACCCGACAGACATTTCTCCCTGAAACACAACATCGCCCAAGGAATATAACCGGAGGGTATCAAAATGGGCCTTCCCGCGGACAAGGGCGGTCCCTTCCACCCAGAAGCTAGCCGAACGAACGCTATCGGAAAAATTCATCTCGAGATCGCCCTGATGAATAGCGCCCGACATAAACTGTTCGCCCTGGAAATAGCGTCTATTTCCGTACAGGTCTTTTTCCGCCGTCATCTCCTGCAGCCGCTTTTCCAAATCGGCCCTGTAAGCAGAAATCCCGTTCGACCATTCCCAAAAAGAAACGTCGTGAGGTTCCGTTCCCGCCACAAAGCAAAGCTCCCCCACGCCCGACGTCTTGCCGGAACTGTCCACGACAGCAGAAGCGCAAATCTTTTCCCAAGGGCCGAAGGGTTCCGCCTGCACGGGAGGCAGCTCCGGATAATACCCCGACGGAAACCCCTGCAAATGGAGCAGCACGGCGGATTCCGCCTTGTAGAAATTCTCGAAATCCGACTTGAACCGGGCATACACCGGATTCATGTGTCCTGCCGTTTTCAGCAGGGTGGTAAAAAGCAGCGTCAGGCTCAGCAGCAGAACCGCCACCAGGGGCAGCACGAACCCTCGGGAACTAGGGCGCACCATTGAGCACCTCCCACTGCGTACCTCCGCACTCCAGCACCACCCGGTCCCGGAGCACGGATTTCACCCGGTACGACTCCAGGGAATCTCCCGCCCTTTTCACGACCCGCGCACCGACAAACACACCCGAAAACAGCTTGTCCCCTACGATTCCCTGAACGGAAATAGACGGCCTTGGGCACTCGGTAGCCGCCTCTCTGGCTTTCGGGCGCGAGCTTTTTGCATTTTTTTGGATACGGGGTTCTTTTGATATGGGCCCTGTCGCGGGTGTGGATAGCACAGGGGCCTCCGGACCAGGCATCGCCACGCCACCGACATCAAGATTTTCCCGCACAAGGATTCCCGCAAACATCATCAGGAAAAATAGAATTAAAGAAAGTCCCGCCGCCCTCCCCCGCTTCCTGGATTCAAGATGCAGGGCCTTCCAGAACGGATCCTTTGCAGCTTTTCCAAGCTGTACCACCCATACCGCCGCAGGGTCGCCGAAGTCCACTTCCAGGAATTCCAGCTCGCCCTGCCGGAAGTTTCCCGCCTTTGAAAACAGCGGGTCCTGCCGCAAGAATTCGTCCATCCGCTGCAGGCGACCGACAGCCATTTCCTTCCCGCAAGCACCCCCGTAGCCCCGTTCTTCGGACCAGTGGCAAAGCCGGCCTTCGTAAAAGACCAGCACGAACAAGATGCCGTTCACGATAGCGGCATAGCGAAAGTTCTCGTAGCTCTCCCAGGATTCCATCTGGGCGTCGGCCCTGGCGTACAGGAACAGGGAGCGAGGCAGGGCGCGCCTCCCCCGCCAACAACGCTTGCCGAAACCTTTTTCGCCGTCGCTTGACCTAGGCGAGCCGAGGATTACCAGGTATCGGTGCCTGCGGCCCTCCGGCGAATTGAAGGAAACCATCTTCCAGAATTTCGGCGAGCCCTCCACTTCCGGAAAATCCCTTCGGAAATATTCCAG
Organism: Fibrobacter sp.; assembly: GCA_017503015.1. Taxonomy (NCBI): domain Bacteria; kingdom Pseudomonadati; phylum Fibrobacterota; class Fibrobacteria; order Fibrobacterales; family Fibrobacteraceae; genus Fibrobacter; species Fibrobacter sp. The sequence goes on from JAFVTX010000031.1 coordinate 68,475, forward strand.
CAGGTTTTCGGGTGCAAGACTTTCTTCAAATCCCGTCACCAGCTCCCAGGTGCAAATCCGGGCGTCAACGCCCTGAACGCGGGCCATCAGAACTTCACCTCCGGTGTGATGAAGATGGCAAGCTCGCTTTCTTCCTCTTCTTCACTCTCGTAACTGAACAGCCTGCCGATGAACGGGATGCTCCCCAGGAAGGGCACGGCCGTGCGCACCTCGGTCTTGTTCTTGCGCACCAGTCCCCCGAGGCAAAGGGTTTCCCCGTTTTTCAAAAGCACCATGGTCTTTAGGTTCCGGGTGCTGATGTCCCGCGGGCCGTCACCGGAGCTGCGTCCCGCCGTCTTGATTTCGGGAGCCACGTCCAGAGTGATTACGCCCTCCCGGGTTACCGATGGCGTGAGCTCCAGAGAAATGCCGTCGTTGAAGGAACGGTAGTCTGTAATGGGGTAACCTTCGGCGCTGACCTGGCTCACCAGGTAATAGACAGTATTGGTCACGTTCAGCTCCGCCTTGTTGCCGTTCAGGGTGGTAAGCCGCGGGCGGGCAAGGACCTTCGCCTGGTTGTTTTCTTCCATGGAGGCAAGTTCCAGCTCGAATCGGTCCGGCAAGATGCCGATTTTACCGACGGCCCCCTTGCCCGAAGCATCCTTTCCCAAAAAGTCCAGGAAACCTTTCAGTCCCAAATCGCCCTCCTTGGTACGGCGGCCAGAGCCTCCCCGTAGCCCGATTTCAAAAGCGCTCCCCTTCCGGAATTCCACGATTACGCAAGAAAGCGTCACCTGCATCAGGGGAACGTCTATTTTCTGTAAAAGGGCCTCCGCCGATTCAATCCGGTCCGTCGCTCCCGAAAGCAGCACGGCGTTCTGCTCCTTCACTTCCGAAACAGTCATCTCCGTTCCAGAAAACATCTTTCCCAGCTGTTGCAGGGCGTGCTCGCAAGAGACGTGTTTCAGCGCGTAAAGTTTCGTCACCGAAAGGGGATTTCGGTTTCCGCCCTCCGATACAGAAAGCGTATTGGAATCCAGCCGGAAGGTGTATCGGCTCCCCCGGAACAGGGCCTCCAAAAAATCCTGGAGCCTTACGTTTGTAAAATCCAGGCGGACCTTTTCGTCCAGGTTCCCGTACATGGCAAGGTTCAGCTCTGCAAGGGCGGCAAGCTCCTTCACGGCCTCCCCTACGGGGACGCCGTCCAGATGGGCTTCGTAGAGCGAATCCTCTTTCCAGATTCGTGCAGACGATTCCGGCTGTGCGCCCGCGGCCTCCCTGCGGTCCCCCGCCTGCACCATCCGGACCATCAGGCAGCCGTTCTTCTTTTCTACCCCAAAGCCGTTGATTTCTAGCAGGGAGCGAAACGCACGCTCCGCAGGCAGACTGCGGATACTTCCGGAGAGATTCCCCTGCACATCCGGCTTCCACAAGACGTTCAGCCCCGTGGTGGCGCTGAACTCTTCCAGAAATTCAAGAACGTCCTTATCCTGCACCTGGACCGACACCAGGGAATCCTGCAGGCGGATGTCGCTTTTCCCGCGAAGCTTTTGAGGCTGGATTACCAGCAGGTTCTCCTTCTGGACCAGTTCCAGCCCGTTGGATTCGCACAGGGCGGACAAGCCCTCCAAAAGGGAAACCCCTTCCAGATGGAATGTGACTCGACGGTCCACGCCGGCATCCACCATCACGGGAACATCGTAGGCCAGCGACAGAGAACGGGCCACCTCCTGCACGGGAGTGTCCACAAAATCAAGGGTTACGGCGCCCGACGCAAGGGCGCCCAACAAAAGAACTAGGGGGAAAAGGGCACGCACCGCAAGACCTCCATGAAAGACATATTCAAAAGAGATTCCTGCGGAATCCGCCGAAGAACGCTGCTAAAGGGACCCTTTAGGCATTCCGCGGGATAAAATACAAAAAAAGAATTCCCCGAGACTAGCCCGGGGAAGTAAAAAAATGACGATCCGAATAAAATTACATCCAGCCGCGCTCGGACGTGCCGGTAATACCGCGAATCTTCAGTTCGAAGTCATCCCTGTTGGTAGCCGCATTCAGGGCCACGTCCAGAGAAATCTTTTCTTCGTTGTAGAGTTCCAGCAGGGACTGGTCGAAGGTCTGGCTATGGTACTGCATGTGGCCTTCGGCAATGGCCGTTTCCACCATAGGAAGCTTGTCCTTGTCCTTGATGTATTCCTTGATGGCCGCCGTATTCACCAAAATTTCGGCAGCAGGCACGCGGCCCTTGCCGTCCTTGGTGGGCAACAGGCGGAGCGAAATAATGCCAGCCAGAACTTCTGCCAGCAGCAAGCGGATTTCGTCGTGCTGGTGGGGCGGGTACATAGAAAGCACACGCTGAATTGTTTCGGTAGCGTTGGTGGTATGGATGGTGGCGAACACCATGTGGCCCGTATCCGCTGCCGTAAGCGCAATGGCCATAGTCTCCAGGTCACGAATTTCACCCACCAGAAGCACATCCGGGTCCTGACGAAGCGCCGCACGCAAGGCATTCGCGTAAGACAGGGTATCCACGCCAAGCTCACGCTGAGAGATAATGGCCTTGTTGTCGTTGTACAGGTATTCGATAGGGTCTTCTACCGTAATGATGTTCACCGACTCGTTCTGGTTGATGTAATCCAGCATAGAGGCCAAGGTCGTAGACTTACCGGAACCCGTCGTACCCGTCACCAGAATAAGGCCACGGCGGGTCAAGGCCAAGTCCTTCACCACATCGGGGAGTCCCAGCTCTTCGAAAGGAGGAATCTTCGCCTTGATATGACGAATCACCACGGCAATGGTGCCGCGCTGGCGGAACACGTTCACACGAAAACGGCCCATGTCGCGGGCGCCTACGGCAAAGTCACATTCCTTGTTGGTTTCAAAGCGCTGTTTCTGGTCCCGGTTCATGATATCGTCCAAGAAGGAATCCATCATGGCGGGGTCGATGCGGGTATCAAAAATTTTTACCAGGGAGCCGTTGATGCGGAAAATAGGAGGAGTCCCGACGCGAATGTGCAAGTCAGAGGCCTTGCTCTTTACCATTTCGCGAAGTAACTGCTCAATCCTTAAATCAGCCATCTACTAGCCTCCAAACTTTTCGTTGTAAATCTTGCGAACCTGTTCCAGGCGATCCTGAATTTCCTTGTTCTCGGGTTCCTTCTTGGCCAGGTCCTGGTAGATTTCCAGAGCCTTGTCGCAGATTCCCTGTTCCAAGTAGATTTCAGCCATGGTACGGGTATTCTGGCTTGCTTCCAGGTCAGCATTGACACTGTCCAGAGTAGCCGAAGGATCCTTCACAAGGCCTGCAGAGACTTCGTCATCGGAATCGCCGGACATCAAAAAGTCAACGCCCTTGTTCGAAGGCTTTTCGACCGGAAGGTCATCATCATCGCTTTCAAAAAGACCCTTGAAGGCCCCCGAAACTTCAGATTCCAAATTGTCGAAATCCGTTTTCGGAGTGGCAGCTTCGGCCTGAGGCGCGGCAGGCTTTTCTTCAACAGGAACGTCTGCCGCCACATCGTCGCTTTCTCCGAACAAATTATCAAAGGACTTGTCCAGGCCTTCTTCCAGGGATTCTGTCGAGATGTTCTTTTCTTCGACAGCCGCACCGGTACTTTCTTCTTCGCTACCGAACAGGCTATCGAAGGCACCGCCCATCTCCTTCTCGAAATCGCTTGCATTCTGAGAGAAAGATTCTGCACTAGTGGCGGGTTCAACGGCAGGCTCTTCGGCAGGTACTTCTGCAACCGGTTCTGCAGCAGGCAGCTCTTCCGTAGTCGCTGTCTCACCGCCCACGGCAAGGTCTTCTTGCGGCAGGTCGTCGTCGCTTCCGAAAATGGAACTGAAAGCATTGTCTACACTGCTTTCCACTTCCTTGGTTTCTTCGGCAGGCATTTCCAATTCTGCAGTCGGTTCCTCGATTGCAGGTTCCGCAGTCTGTTCAACCGGAGATTCCTCTATGTCCGGTTCTTCGGGCAAGGTTTCGGCTGCAGGCTCAGTTGCATCAATCGAAGGGGCCGAAATTTCGGCAGACTTCTGGAAAAGGCCAGACGACTCTTCGGGCAGGTCTTCGTCGGCACCGAAGAGAGAATCAAAGGCTCCACCAACACTGTCAGAGGATTCTTCCTTGGCCGGTTCTGTCTCCGCAGACTTTTCGAACAGGGAATCTCCAGATGCAGGAGCCTCTTCAACAGGCGTTTCTTCAATCGTAGTATCCGCGGATTTCTGGAACGGAGACCAGTCACTTGCGTCTACAGGAGTATCGTCAAGATTCAAAGAGTCATCGCCTGCAAGCGACAATTCGTCTGCGGCAGGTTCAACCGTTTCAGCCACTGCAGGAGCATCTCCCGTCAGGTTCATCGATTCATCTGCAGACTTCTGGAATGCCGCAGGTTCTTCGGGCAGTTCATCTTCACCGAAAATATCACCAAAGGCATCGTCGATGCTCTGGGGCTTGTCTGCAGCAGGAGCTGCAGGAGCCGACTCTGCCACTGGCGGTTCAACTTCGGCAGGAGGTTCCACCTCTGCAGACTTCTGGAACGCAGCCGGTTCTTCGGGCAGTTCGTCTTCGCCGAAAATATCACCGAAAGCATCATCGATGCTCTGGGGCTTATCTGCTGCAGGAGCTGCGGTCGCAGAAGGTTCTTCGGGCAGTTCGTCTTCGCCAAAGATGGAGCCGAAAGCGTCGTCCACGCTCTGAGGTTTGTCTTCGGGTGCAGGAGAGCTGAACACCTTATTTGCGTTTTCCGCCGCCGCAGGTTCGTCGTCGATACCCGCCGAAAGGTTCAGGTTGGAGAACGGAGAGGCCGGGGCCGCCGGTTCTTCGGGTTCCAGGTCGTCGTCCACGCCAAAGAAGTTGGACATGGCGGAATTCACGTCGCCGCCAGAAATGTCGTCGTCGGCAGGGAATACCTCCGGAGCCGACGGTTCTTCGGCACTGATGGATTCCATAGCGGAATCCAGAGATGCCTGCAGGCTATCCATTGCGGCCTCGTCACCGGCATCGGAGTCAGGAATCAAGGCCGACAAAGCAGCAAAGGGATCATCCGCATTGCTAGCTTCCGCGGCCAGAGATTCAAATGCAGTTGTTTCCGGAGTCGCAGATTCAGGCTCCGGCGTTGCAGTAGCCGCAGCAGGTTCCTCGTTTACAAACTCAAAGCCACTGCCAAACTTGGGCCCCTTTTCTTCAGGAACCACAGCCTCTTCGGGGGATTTTTCAAAGAAGGGAGCCTCTTCACCCATAGAGTAGTTCATAGAGGCGTCGGCATTTGCGGGTTCCAAGCCAGGCATGGTCAGATCCATCTCTCCCAGTTCCGCACCCGCAGCAGCGGCTGTGGCGGCAGCCACAACATCGTACTCGTCTTTCCAGAACTGGTCCAGCGGATCCATATCGTGGACCTTGCGGTAGCACTGGTTGCGCTCGTTAATCTTCTCCACCTTCTCATAGGCATCGCCCATACGTTTCTGGGCAGACAGGCAGAAAGGATCCATCTTGAGGACCTTGGCGCACTCTTCTATACAGCCCTCATAGTCACCCTTCTCAAACAAAATCTTGGTACGGACAAGGTGAGCGGCCAAATCTCCAGGATACAGGGTCAACCCACCGTCAATGCGCTCTAATGAGGTGTCCAGGTCACCCGCTTCTCTCTCAAAATCGGCAAGCCAAGCAAAGGCCTGGGTATTTACCTTCTTTTTACCGATGGTCTTTCTCAAAGATTCCAGCGTTACCGTCATTTTTCCTCCAATGAGAGCAAAATCGCTTCGTCAACCAACAGAACAGGGATTCCTTCACGGATGGGGTACACCCGTTTCCCGTCCATTGTGACCAGGGCCTCATCCAAAATTTCGGCCACTTTCTCGCCACCAATGTTCTTTGTCGTACCGGCAGCAATGGCACTATTCAGCGTCGAAAGAGTACTTTCATCCGCCATTTTGAGTTTACCCCTGGTTTCGGGGCAACATAGAATATCTAAAAGGGACTGATCGAACATAACACCTTAAAAATCAACAACTTACACAAGAGTAAAAATAACTCTATTTTGGCAAAAACGAAAAAAAGAAACTGTATTTATTGCAAATATTTAAGGTTTATTAAGGCAAAATTGCCGTTTTTACCGTTTCCGATGAGCAAATAGACCCTCAGGCCGAGTTTGCCGAGCCAATTGATGTCAAAATCCTCGCGATAACCCGAGAAATTGGACACCACCAGGAGCTCGCGGCAGCCCGTGCGGTTGCAGATGGATTCCATGTCCGAAAGGGGCCCGAGCAGGTGCTTGCGGTTCTCTTCGGAAAGCTTTTCGGGTTCGCCACTCACGCAGCCGAGAATCTCAATGCCGGGAATCACGTTGTAGCTATCGAACCAGTTATTGAGAGAATCTTCGCGACCGCCGAGCAGAATGGAGCGGTGGCGCTTTTTCGCAAAGATACGGTAGAAATAGTTTATCCAGAATGCGACGCGGCGCCAGGCAAGGAGTGCCAGCGGGATAAAGAGGCTGGAACAGACGGCAAAAAGGGCAAGACCGGGGAAATACGGCAAGCCATCTACGGCATCGCCAATAGACGGTCGCTGCGTAAGATAAGCAAAAGTCTCATAACCCGCGATTGCCAAGATATTCAGCGGTACTAAATAGCGTAGGAACTTCTCCCCCTTGAGGTTCGATTCCGTATATTCCCCGCGAAAAACGAGGAACACCATATTCACTAGGGCGACTATGACGATAAGCCACAAATCCATGAACTGATTGAAATCCCAAATACAGTTAGTCGGAGCGGAATCTGGTCCACCGCAATCCCCCATACCAACAATACGGCCAACAGAATTCACCTCAAAACTGCAACCACCGACATCGTAGCATTCCATACGCAGGCTTACAATCGCCCACACGGCGATCATGCCCAAATCCAGGAACATCTTCCAAAACTTGGGAATCAGGCGCGAGAACATGCCCACAAAAGCCGCAAACATGATACCAAACGACACGAGAAAATTCGGAACAAAGTAAAGGTCCTTGTGTTTCTTTACAAAGATAAGCATGGCCTTATAAAAATCCACATAGGACCCCCAGCGACGAGTACGACAGCTCTGGCCCTTGAAATGCAAGATGTTCGTGACCGGAGTGTAGTAATTGTGGAGTCCCATTTCCTTGGTGCGAAAACAGAGGTCCAGATCTTCGCCATACATGAAAAAGTCTTCATCAAAGCCATTCAGCTTTTCATAAACATCGCGGCGGATGCAGAAAAACGAGCCGCTTATGGCATCGACCTCGATCATCTCATCGGGATCGGCGTATGTCATGTTGTAGCTCGCCAGCGTCTTGCTTTTCGGGAAAAGTGAAGCAAGACCTATCGTCTTAGACACCGCAGAAACAATCGTAGGAAAAGACCTACGACAAGCCCACTGAAGAGAACCATCTTCATTCAAGATACGGCAGCCCACTGTTCCCGCTTCAGGGTGCTCCTTCATAAAGTCCAGCGCCCTGGTAAAGGAATCACGTGACACCACCGTATCGGGATTCACAAAGAACAAATAGGGGTTGGTCGCATGCTTCTCGGCTAAATTACAGCCTTTACCAAATCCTAAGTTTTCCTTGGATTCCAACCAAGTGACTTCGGGGAAAAACTCCTTTATTTCAGGAAGCACCGGTTCCTTGGAACCGTTGTCCAGAACAATCACCTGGGCATCCACATTCTCACAAGCATTCCGAATGGACTTTAGACAGGCCGGAATAAAGTCGCAGGAATTATAGGCGATAATGATAACAGAGCAAGAATACATTGCAAATGCGGAATTGCTTAAGCCAGCCCAAGGCGAAGTTTAAGAACCAGGAAGAACGCCTCGGAAATGATACCGCCGCTCATCTTGGAGGTCCCGCGGGTGCGGTCCGTAAACACGATGGGGATTTCCTTAACCCGAAGGCCCTTTTTCCAGATTTTGAAGGTGGTTTCAATCTGAAAGCAATAGCCGTCGCTCTTCATCTTGTCGAGATTCAGGGCCTGCAGGGCCTCGCGACGAAAGCACTTGAAACCACCGGTAGCATCACTTACCGGAAGCCTAGTCACTAAACGGGTGTAGACATTAGCACCGTAGCTCAAGATAAGGCGGCGCAAATCCCAGTTCACCACGCTGATACGACGGTCCTGATAGCGGCTACCCAAAACCAGGTCGGCATCTTCAGCCATTTCCAAAAAACGGCTCAAGTCCGCAGGGGAATGACTAAAGTCCGCATCCATCTCAACGACGCGCTCGTAATCCCGTTCCAAAGCCCACTTAAAGCCCGTCACGTATGCCGAGCCAAGGCCCATCTTACCCTTGCGACGAATCAAGTGGATTCTCGGGTTCTTTTCCGATTCAGCCTGTACCAGGTCACCCGTACCATCGGGACTTCCGTCATCCACCACCAGAATTTCCAGACAGGGATTCTGCTCCAGAATGGCCGGCATAATGAGAAGGATGTTTTCCTTTTCGTTATAGGTGGGTATAATGACCAGGCTTTTCGGGTAAGACATAAATTCCTCTACATTCACTTACAATCTACAAAATCATTCCTCACCGAGAGTATCAGCAATGGGGAAAGTCTGCTTGCGGTGACCGTTTACCATCTCTCCAAGAAGTCCCAAGGAGAAAAACTGCACGCTCATGACCAGGGCAAAACCGCCTGCAAGCAGGAGCGGACGCACATGGAGCGCCCCCGTCTGGAGCCATTCGTAGCCAAAATAGCCGCAAATGCCCAGGCCCACCAGCATAAACAAGAGGCCGATCAGGCCAAAGAAATGAAGGGGCTTAGTCGAAAAGCTCCGCATGAACATTAGGGACACCAAATCAAGGAATCCTGACACCAAGCGGGAAATGCCATACTTGGACACCCCATGAACGCGGGCCCTGTGGGCCACGGGCATTTCGGTAATGCGGAATCCCTGCCATTTGGCCATGACAGGAATAAAGCGATGGTAATCGCCATAAAGTTCGATATAGCGCACCACGGAGCGGCGGTAGGCCTTGATTCCGCAGTTAAAGTCGTGAAGGCGCTTGCCGCAGACCATGGAAACGGTCAAGTTGAAAAGCTTGGAAGGCCAGGTCTTGTGCCAAGGATCCAGACGACGAATTTTCCAGCCGGATACTAGGTCGTAGCCTTCGTCCAAAATCTTGATCATCTTGGGGATTTCTAGAGGGTCGTCCTGAAGGTCCCCATCCAAAGTGGCCACATAGTTGCCCTTGGCCTTCGAAAAGCCCAAGGCAAGAGCATCGGCCTTGCCGCAGTTGAACTGGAAACGGAACCCGCGAATAAAGGGATATTCCTTAGAAAGGCTTTCTACAACATCCCAAGTGTTATCCCTGCTGCCATCATCGATAATGATGACTTCGTAACTAAAACCCGTAGGCTCTATGGCGGCTACGATTTCCTTGAGCAGTTCCGGAAGGTTTTCGCTTTCTTCCTTGACCGGGATGACCATCGACAAATCCATCATGACCTCGATTTACTGAGCCATCGCTACTGTAGGAGTGGAATCAGAAGTTTCAACGGTAGAATCCGTCTCAGGAAGAGGTTCCTCTACCTGCAAAGGTTCATCCGGCATAGCCGAAATCTGTTGCAGGCTCATGGCAAGTCTAGCCTTGCCCCCTTCTTCGTAATCGGGAATAGCTGCGATACCCTTGCTCAAGACATTCAAAGCTTCCTGCTTCATGCCGGCGGCCTCAAACACGAAAGCGGCCGCCCAGTAGCAACGCCATTCCTTGGGGAACTGGCGTATACCCAATTCCAAGTACTTGGTGGCCTGCAAGGCAAGGCTGTCTACAGTAGCCTTCTTTTCCTTGGTAAAGGGATGTTCCTGACGAAGCGCAGAAATCTGGTCGCGGACATCAAAAGAAATCTGCAAGTACAGCGAGATGTAGCTGGAAAGGAGTCTTTCCGTTTCAGAATTGATAAAGGCGGTTCCATCACCCAGACCGCGGAACTTGTATACGGAATCAATGAGAGAGGCCGTATAGGCGGCATCAAAGGCGTTCCGCTTGGGTTCCAAATCGCCCTTCACAAAGTTATAGACCATACCTTCCTGGACCATGTACTTTTCAAGCCCCATGAAGTTGGAAGTTCCCACCGTCGTAGAAATTTCGATAGGCTTGTCCATGTTCTGCAGGGCAAGGTCAATGACCAGTTTATGCTGGGTGAGCATCATGCTGCTGCGGGTGCGGTTCGCCCAATCCACAAAGGCGTCCCATACCTGGTAGTGCACCTTGAACTGCAGCAGTTTTGCAGAATCAGCAGCAGACAATTCTTGACCTTCCAGCTGGTCAATACGGGCCTTGAGCTGGGGCATCAAACGTTCCGCGTTCTTGACCCAGGTAGAGACCTGATGGTTCGGATTAGAAGCGGAGCTGTTGTCCAGCACCATGTCGCTGTCGATAGTCTTCTTGTCGTAGCTGAGCTTCAAGATAGGTTCGTTGTCCAGCATCTGCTTGATGTACCAGTCCGTATTGCCCAGAGAAAGGTTCACCACGCGCACGTCCTTGCGGATACCGGCGACTTCCTGCGCAAACCAAAGCGGGAAGGTATCGTTATCGCCGTTGGTAAAAAGGATGGCGTTCGGGCGGCAACTGTTCAGCAAATTATAGGCGTAATCCCAAGGAACCCACAAGCCGGAACGGTCGTGCTCCTTGTAGTTCGAAATGCAGGGCACAAGGAACGAGACCAAAACAAGCACCGCAGCGACAGGACTTGCAAAAGCCGCGTAGGCACCTGTGGCGCAGGTCAGCACCAGAATGCCTGCGCCGATTCCAAGAATCAGGCTCATGAAGATAAAAGCCGGCGTGTAGAAGTAGTCACGCTCGCGGACTTCCATGTGGACCGCATCTGGGAAAGGCGCACGGGCACCCACCTGGGCAAAGCCGTTTTCAATTTTCTGCCAGGCCTGCCATGCCGTTGAATTCTGCAAAGAGGACAGTTTCTTTTCAAGCTCGGCGATTTTCGGGGCCGGAGTATTGCGCTGGCGAAGCACTTCGATGCGGATCTTGGTGCGCTCGATATCCTGACGCAAGTCAATCAAGTCGTTGGGATCGGGCACCATGGGAATTGCTGCCCCACGGCTGTTCAAGTCCTGAACATTCCGGGTCATGATGCTCACCCAATAGTCGTGCTCCCGCTGTTCCATGCGGGTACCATCGGCAAAATTGATGTAGAACAAGAGTCCCATGCTGCAAAGTACGTACAGCACGGACGTATAAATTCCCAAGCGACGGTTGCGTTTCCAGATAAATACGCAGACCATCACGATAAGGCCGTTCATGAGAACGAATATCAGGAACTGCGGGAGCACCGCATCGCCCATAAAGCTCATCTGGGTAGGGAACTTGATACCGAAACGTTCCAGGGGTTCGTTCTCAGAGGCATCGAAAGTATAGACCCCGTTGGCGTAGTTTACACCGCCCACCTTGTAAGGCAGGTACTGGGCCATCTGGTAGCCGCCATAGCTCATGCTGGGGAACGAGAGCACCTGGTGGGCCAGCTGGGAACGGCGGTAGAAGGCTCGGCTAATCATGCTTTCGGAGCCATACTGCTTGCGTTCCACAAAGTTATTGAATGCCTCCCAGTTTTCGCTCTTGAACAGGTTGCCCAGTTGCAGGTTGCCCTGCTCGTCGCGAATGTTGATTTCGGGGTCATTCTCGTCGATAATGGGATTCAATTCGGAACGGATGGGAATGTAAAGGTGAGTGCTGTAACCCACAAGAGCGAAGAACGCAAAAGCAAGAGAAAGGCGGATGGCCTTGTTCACATTGGGAGCAAAGGGCTTGATTGCGGCAAGAATTGCCAGAACCACAAGGCAAACAAGAGAAATCTCGATAAATGCCGACACCATGTAAATCACGGAACAGAGAAGCGTTCCCGTAATCCAAATGGGAATGCGTTCCACAATTTTCTTGGGCTGGGCAGCAAGCAAAAGGACAAACACCGCTGGCACCGTAAGCATGGTGTAGAGGTGGGCGCCGATACCGAGGAATGCGATGTAGCAGATAAATATCAGAATCTTGTCGCTACCGTCTTCGTCCCTCTTGTTGTACCACACCAGGCCAAGGTAGGATACCAGCATCAAGATAAACATGGCCACGCCATAGACTTCGGCTTCCACCGCATTGAACCAGAAGGTATCGGAGAAAGTCAGCAAGAAACCGGCCACGAGAGCGGCGGTAGCAAGCACGATAGTGCGGACCTTAGAAGAAATCCTTTCGGCAAGGGCGTCCGTCTTGAGGACCGTTGCCAAAAGTTCCCAGGCAAAGAGAGCCGTCACATAGACCGTAGCCGCTGAACTCACCACGGAGATGTAGTTCACCCGCTTCGCGATTTCTTCGACAAAGGGAAGCAGCACAATGACTGCACGGGCGAAGAACACGAAGAACGGCGTTCCAGGAGGATGCGGAATACCGAGGGTATTAGCGCAGGCCACAAATTCGCCGCAATCCCAGAAGGAGACCGTGGGCGCCATGGTCATGGCATAGACGATCAGGGCTACAAGGCTGGCAATCCCTGCAAAAATATGTTTCATCCACTTTTCTTTAATCACGACTACTTATCCTTTTTTTGAATTCCTGTGCTGATTCCGCGTTTGTTCATAAACCCCGACAAAAGACCGTTCACAAAAGCTCCCGACGAATCGGTGCTGTACTTGGTGCTAATCTGTACGGCCTCGGACAGGGCCACCTTTACGGGAATGTCTGGCACGAACAGCAGTTCCACCATGGCGATGCGTGCCACAATGCAGTCAATCTTTGCGATGCGGTCGATTTCCCAGTGCACGGAACAGGCCTTGATGTCTTCGTCCAGTTCTTCGCGATGGGCCTGCACCAGGTCCACCAGCTTCATCCCGTATTTTTTCTGGTCGTCCTGCAGGGGCTGGGATTCCAGAACTCCCGGAAGGGCCTCCCCTGCCGTAGAGCCCGTAATCTCCATGGCATACAGGAGCTGCATGGCAAAAACTCGGGCGGGTCTATATGTCTTATTCATAAGTAGATCTTCTAACTAATTCAGAATTCGGAGTTCGGAGTTCGGAATTGTTTATCTAGAGTAAAATTCCGAAATCATAAATCCGAAATCCGAATCAACTTTTTCATTTAAATGTTCTTATAAAGATTCGCCATTTCCACGGCGGTGGCGGCCCAGTTAGATCCCAGGTTTCCGGCCTTGAGGCCTGCGCGGTTCATGGCCTGGTCCACAGTGTCGGTGGTAAGAATCCCGAGAATCACCGGGAGTTTGCCTTCGGCGGCAATGCTTGCCACACCGCCGGTAGAGGCGTTCACCACCACATCGTAGTGGCTGGTCTCCCCACGGATCACGGCGCCGATGGCCATCACGGCACTGTACTTGCCACTGTCGGCAAGCCTGCGGCACACGCCCGGCAGTTCGAAAGCGCCAGGAACATGCACCACGGTAATGTCCTTGTCGGCAACGCCCAGCAGTTCCAGTTCACGGACAGCCCCTTCCAGGAGTTTGTCGGTGACCACCTCGTTGAAGCGGGCGACGGCTATGGCCACCTTGAGGCCTGTACCGTTCAGAGAATTCTTGATTTCGTTCACCATGTTCATATCCTCTTTTTAAACCTTTTCGCTGGGCACTTCGCCGGTCGCGGCGGTGTCGCTGTCCACATGCAGCTGGTGGCCCATCTTCTTCTGCTTGGTCAGCAGGTAAAACCTGTTCTTCTCGTTGGGCTTGATTTCGATGGGCACCCGTTCCACAATCTTGAGTCCGTAGGCCGAAATGCCCGAAATCTTGCTGGGGTTGTTGGTCAAGAGACGCATCTCCCGCACCCCCAGGTCCGCAAGAATCTGGGCTCCCGTGCCGTACTGGCGCAGGTCCGACTTGAACCCCAGGTGAAGGTTCGCCTCCACCGTGTCCATGCCCTTCTCTTGCAGCTCGTAGGCCCGAAGCTTGTTGCACAGCCCGATTCCACGGCCCTCCTGCCCACGCAGGTACAAAAGGACGCCGCCGTGTTCGCCGATGAACTTCATGGCGGAGGCCAGCTGTTCGCCGCAGTCGCAGCGCAGGCTCCCGAAAATGTCGCCGGTAAGGCACTCGCTATGGACGCGCACGTAAACCGGCTTGCTGAAGTCGGGGTCTCCGGCCACCCAGGCCACATGCTCCACGCCGTCGGTCTTGCTCCTATAGGCATAGGCGGTAAAGTCGCCGTACTTGGTAGACACGTGGGGGGCTGCCACACGTTGCACCAGTTTTTCGTTTCTCAGGCGGTAGTCAATCAGGTCCCGGATAGAAATAATCTTGAGACCGAACTTCTTGGCCACTTCCATCAATTGCGGAAGACGGGCCATGGTGCCGTCCTCGTTCATGATTTCGATGAGGGCGGCGGCAGGCCTGAGTCCGGCAAGTCGTGCCAGGTCCACGGCAGCTTCTGTATGGCCAGCCCTGCGGAGCACGCCTTCCTCCTGGGCATACAGGGGCGAAATGTGTCCCGGCCGGCCAAAATCGCCTGGCTTGGAATTGGGGTCGGCAAGGGCCTGGATGGTAGCCGCACGGTCGTGGGCCGAAACCCCCGTGGTGCAGCCTTCAATCTTATCTACCATGATGGTAAAGGGGGTTCCCAGCATGGAAGTGTTCTCCGCCGTCTGGCGGGTCAAATTCAGCTCGTGGCAGCGGGAAATAGGCAGCGGTGCGCAAAGCACGCCCCTACCCTCGTGGAGCATGAAATTCACCTTTTCGGGCGTAATCTTCTCGGCGGCGATGACAAAATCGCCCTCGTTCTCGCGGTCTTCGTCATCGACTACGATAAGGAACTTTCCGTTCCTGAAATCCTCTATGGCCTCTTCGATAGTATTAAGCAAGGTCACGTTCCTTCAAATAATTCTCGATATACTTGCCCAGCATATCCACTTCCACGTTCACGACGGTCCCTGCCACCCAGTTGCGGAGGTTCGTGCGGGCCAGAGTCTCCGGAATGATGCACACCCGGATGGAGTCCTCGAACTTCTCGGCCACCGTAAGGCTGATGCCGTTCAGGGAGATGGAGCCCCGGCGGATAATGTAGCGCTTCAGGTCCGCAGGCATCTTCAGGTCCACCTCAACACCGGTTTCACGAGGCACCACCTGGATAACCTCGGTCACGCAGTCCACGTGGCCCATCACAAAATGCCCACCCATAAAACTGTCAGCGCGGCAAGGCAGTTCCAGGTTCACCAGCTTGCCGGGAGCCGCAGCCTTGAAGGCGGTGTTTTCCACCGTTTGGTGCATCAGGCAAAAAGTCGCCTCGTCTGCGGTGCAGGATTCCACCGAAAGGCACACACCGTCGTTGGCCACGCTGTCGCCCAGTTTGCAGTCCTTGAAAAAGCCCGGAGCCCGGAGCACCATGGAAAGGGCGTCCCCGCGGGGCATAAGGGAAACAATCTCACCCGTCGCTTGAATGATACCTGTAAACATACGGGGGCAAATATAGAAAAGGGGCTAGGATCTAGGGGCTAGGGACTGGGGAAATGTGGGGTGTGAGATTAGTAATGAGTTGTCAGTTATAAGTTGTGAGTTACCCATAGTCACGCCTTTGGCGCCAAATTATATGTTGAGGACTGAGAACTGACGACAGATAACTCAATAATGTGGTGTGTGGGGGAAGCCTCCCCCTGATTGCAGCCTTGGCGATTAGACAGAAGCCGGCAGTGTCATTGCGAACCCCGAATAGGGGTGAAGCAATCACAATCCAACGATCTCGCCAAGGCTTCCATCACCCCCTCTCCTAAGGGCTTCGCCCCTAAAACCCTTTTTTCAACAATTCTCACCCTCGATGTGTACATTCCTTATAACGACCGTTCGGCTCTATTGCTAGAAACAAGTCTCCGGTATCGCCTCACTCTCGCGACCACGCCCGGTCAATACCAGGCGCTTGTCGCTCACAGAATCACAGACTCATTTCATTCGATTGCTCTCTCGAGAAGCACACATCTCGGTCGAAAAACAAGCGGCAGGATCAGGAAATAAATGCTTTTTTTTGGTGAGATTCGCTTTAACAGGAACGGTAAGTTACCGCAGGCGGAAACTCTTGTGACTGTTAGTCCCTGCGAGTTTCCTCCAAGAAGCCGCACCCCTTGTCATGCCCCGCTTGACGGGGCATCTCCCTTTCATACCATCGTAAAAAAAAAACGAAGTCTTTGGAACTTCAGGCTCATACTCATATTGCCGTAGCGCATACCAGCAAAAAACTGATTTTCTTTATTTTCTCCGTAAGTTTGTAATTTGCTCACTTTGAAATGTAAGAAAAAAACAGTTTTGGCTAATGTTTTTGAAAAAACTGGTCCTGCAGGTCCACTTTGTCTGAAATTACCCCGGGTAATACACCGTCAACACATCGGGGCCGATGATGGCGGATTCCTTTGCCACGGCGGAATCGGGCACGCCCGGGAATGCGATTCCCTCGCAATTTTCTTGAGATAAAATTCGCTCTACGGAAGGGTCAGTAGATTTCCACAAATCCAGGCGGTTCCACAGAGGCGTATTTTTTTCGCCTCGATCACCTGAATTGCCGAAAATCTTTTCGACTAAATGGACGCCAGGTTCCACCATCAGGCGGTGCATCCCCCGGCGGGAAAGTTCCGCAATCATCTGCGTCCAGTTTTCTTCGAAGGTGTTGCCACTTAAAAGGATTGTTTCACCTTTGATGGCGGGCTGCTCAACGCAAGTAAACACCAGTCGTGGAATCGAAGTTTCGCCATCAGCCTGCGAAAAGAACTTCAACGACGAAATTTCCGATTCCGTAAACTCGTGATGCCCCGCCCACAAGATTTTTACAGGACTGTTGCCATGGGCAAAACGCACATCCAAAGAAGGATTGTCGGCAAGGAGCGTTCCCGCCCCCACCAGGATGGCGTCACTCATGGCCCGCAGTTCATGGTTCCAGCAGGCTGCTCCCTGCTTTGTGATGTTCAAGGGGGCGGGACGACCGTTACCGCCCAGCATTCCCATGAAGCCACTTTCCGAAACGGCCATCTTGACTTCTACAAAGGTTTTCTTGTTTTGTACAAAGTAATCGTACGCTTCAAAGAAACGTTCTATTTCGGCAAAGACTACCGCGCCCTCGTTTTCCGATTCGTCGGGAGAAAGGAGGGTGCAACCCTCGGCAGAGCAACTGTCGTTCCAGCCGCTTTCGGCATGGGCCCGCAGGCAAGCATCTTTGCCCTCGTAAACCTTGACGCCGGCGGCCTCCAGAATGCCACGGCTTTTGCCGCGGACAGCCGGGTTCGGGTCTGCATGGGCAAAATACACTTCGGAAATTCCCGCCTCGACGATAGCCTTGGTGCAGGGGGGCGTGCGGCCGTAATGGCAGCAGGGCTCCAGCGTCACAAACACGGCCGCCCCGCGGGCGAGACTGCCCGCGTCACGCAGAGCCATGACTTCGGCGTGGGCGTTCCCAGGGCTCTGCGTCGCCCCCCGCCCCACAACCAGTCCGTCTTTCACTACAACGGCACCCACCGCCGGATTCGGGCGGCTTACGCCGATGGACCCGAAGGAAAGTTCAAGTGCAAGCTGCAGGAAATTCATTGGGAGGAATTAGGGGCTAGGGATTTGAGGTCGCTTCGCTCTGAGGTCTACCCAAAGGGCATAACTCTACTAGAGCAACAAGTTGCCAAGTATCGTTTAGGCGCTTTGCGCCTTTGAGGTTTGAGGAGCGAGGTGTGAAATTACTCATCCCACATCACTCACCACTCACAACTCATCACTCACAACTATTTCGGGAAGGCCAAAAATCCGCCCACCACGTTGAACACCTTGTCATATCCGTTTTCGATGAGGAAGTTGGAAGCGGCCATGCTGCGCTTGCCGCTACGACAGTAAATCAGCAGGTCCTTGTCCTTGGGAAATTCAGAAAGGCGCTGTTCAATTTCTTGCAGCGGGATGTTGATAGCACCGGGCACCATGCCCTCGGCCACTTCGGCAGGAGTGCGCACGTCAATGAGCACGGCTCCCGCCTTGCTCATTTCCAGGGCCTTGTTCCAGTCAATATCCGTAATGGTGGCCTTAGGTGCTTCTGCCGCAGGTGCTGCTTCTACCGACTGTGCCGGCGTCGCAGGGGCTACAGCCGCCACAGCCGCCGGAGCCTTCTTTTCTACGGTTGCAGTTTCTTGCTTGGGAGTTTCGTTACAACCGGCCACAAGAAAAGCCGTACAGAAAGCAAGTCCAATCATCTTTTTCATATTATACCTCTTTGTTTTGAAAATCTAGTCTAATATAAGCGCACAGAGCCTGCAAGGCAACGCCGCTTTTTTCTTTTAAGGGGACCACGTTAAAGAACATGGGACAATCCAGCTCGTCGCCCTCGGATTTCCAGGACACACGACGACCCGTTTCAAAAACTTCAGTCAAGACCTTATTAAAATACAATAGAGGCTTTGAAAACGCCACGCTGCTCAAGGGTTTCCCCTGTATCGACGCCAAGTCATCCACATGGAAGGCATTGGCAAAGCATTGGTTCGCCCCTAGAATTTTGAATTCCCTATCTACCCAGAAAACCCGCAAATCAGGCAAGGACAAAGCCGCCGAGAAAAGAGCATTTTCATTATGGTCCGGATCAAAAACAAAATTATCCATCATCAGGTCCAGGCGGTTCGCCACCCCCCGGAATACCAGGTTACCCTCTTCGTCAAAAGCGATCAAGCCGCGAAGGTTGTACCAAAAAACATTTCCTTTCTTGTTGAAAAGGCGAATCTTCACCGGAGGATACAACTTATTCTTTTCGATAATGCTGTTGTCCGCCTTGTATTCCAGAATGTAGCGGTTCGTCAGCTTATCTAAAAGGGCAGCATCCTCTTCGGGCATAATCTTTGTAAGTTCCACACCTCCGGCAGATCGGGGAAGTATCAGGAAATCCTCATCCACGATGGGTGTCAAGAATGTCACCAACCGTTTTTCCACATCCAGGCTCCACAAGAAATCCCCTGTCGTTTTCAACATCAAGTCCAGGGTATCCTGTAAATTCTGGCGCTCCCTGCGGGTTTCCTGTTCCCTGGTTATATTTTTCAGAAAACACACATAATGATATTCCGACAGGGACGCCCGATAAATAAAGCAGCGCAGTTCATACCACAGAATATCTCTGTCTTCCAATTTTACCGAAAAGAGAAAAGGGATATCCCTATGCTTTTCTGTTTCCTCAAAAAACAAACGCATCCTGCCCCAATCCTTGGGGTCAAGGAGCTCTTGTAAACTTTGTCCCTGAACTAATTTTTCTAGCAGAGGTTCTTCGGCAAAAAGAGGCATGCTGTACAGGTAATCCAGATTCTGGGACAGCACCACGATTCCCTCGTTCACGTTATTGCCAAAGCGCTTGTAGAACTTTTGTTTTTTTCGGCTATCCCTGAGCAGCATAAAGCACACCAGGCAAACCACCACAAGCAGGACTCCGATGGCCACCGAAGCCATAGCCCAGTCAATACTTCCGATTTTGGGAATCTCCGTCATACTTTTGAAAATACAATTTTTTTCGGAGCCACAACCCGTTCCACCCCAGATTTCCGTTGCCAAAGCCGTGAGTTCCGCCCCATTCCAGAAATTTCAGGTTCAGGACCAGTTCCACCCCCACGCTAAACCGCGGGAATGTGTAAAAACTGGAAAGCGAGCCAAACCTAAAATAGAAATCGTGGCCTACTCCCAAAGATTTGCCGTCCGATTCCACCGACAGGGAAAACACTTCGGTCGGCTTCCACAAAAGACTTCCCATTCCCGTCCAGGTTTCGTCGGTAAAGCCCATGGTCCAGAGGCTTCCGTACAAGTTACCCCATCGAAGTCCCGCACCTGCCTTTATGCGGTGTCGAACCCAGCCAACTTCCCGAGAAACCAAATCCAACAATGTCCCATAACCAGCACCAAATACCGCAGGGCCTAACCCGTAAGCCCCGTCCAGTTCCCCATAGTGTTCCCTGAAAAGGCTATCCATCTCGCTATAAGAGTAGAAGAACGCCACCCGGTAAAGCCTGCTTCCCCATTCCCCGGCAGCGCTCATAGCCCACCGGTCATATACCTCCGGCACGTTCCAGTACGAAAACCCGAAGGCAGGCTCCCCCACCCTTGCCGGACTGGAATACCATCCAGAAAGTTCCGATGAACCCGCCACACTTTTTTTCACAAAGGGCACCGGCGAATCCAGGCCAAAAACGAAACTCGCCAGCAGAAACACCGGCAGAAAACTACGGACGAACGACAATTCCCACCACCTTTTCAAAAGAACCCGCCGAAATCCTGACATAGGCCGCACCCACCCCCGCATATTCCTGCACCGGCACATTCCACCAGGCGTTGGACATGGCTGGCGCCTTCTGTTTCCAGACCACCTGGCCCGCGCTGTCCAGCAGGTTCAACATTACCTCCCGGTCGCTCTCCACCTTTACCCGCAAAGGATCTCCCCGCTTTCGCAAGACCCTTGATGATAGTTTGTACACAACCGGTTCTTCGCCATATTTTTCAGAATGCCTACCCTGAAATCCTGGCGTATTTTCAGCCACTCCCGTCTTTGGGTTAAAGCCCGACGGACAGCTCACCGTGAACTTGTCCCAACCGACACTGTCCAAAACGGCATCGCCATAGCAAAGCGAAAAGGAGCCCGCCGTATTGTTCAGATAGCCGATGGAAGCCTGCACCATTTTCACATCCTTATACACTATCTGTTCCCGCAGGGCTGCCGTATCCTTGGACACGAGAACGCTTTCGTAAGGCCCGATGGAATCTGCATCAGCACCCCAGAAGTTCCCGCGACTGCAGTGTCTGATTTTGGACAGCGGAAGCGCCACCTGGGAGGCATTATAGACCTCCACCCATTCGGGCATGGGTTCTTCTGGGCAATGGTGCACTTCGGTGACCATCAAGGGAGAATTACCCACCTGAACCACCAGCGTATCCTCGCTGTTGTTTACAGAAATTTCATCGTCGGGAACCTGCAAATGCAACAGAAAAGGATTCTTGACCGGAATGGCGAAAGAGAAGAATTCATTTACATGCAGCGAATCGATCTTGCCCGAACTCGGACGATACAAGTCCAGATATTCATAATGCAGCCAAGTGTTTTTGCAGCCCGAAACCCTGCCGGACACCCACCAATGGTCTTCCCTGAATTCGTACTCCACACGGGATATCCCGCAGTCGTCCAAGTCCAGTTCGTAAAGGGGATTTCCGAACCCGGGCGTAGGTTCGTCCAGAACCCACTGGTCCCCGTAGCCCTTGCGCTGGAACGACTTGCCGGCCTTCGGCTTGTCGAGATGGATTGAGTCCGCACAGGTTCCCGCCTGCAATTTCCAGACGGACTCCCGGGAATTGGGCAGGCTGTAACTGCCCAGGTCGCCACAGGCAATTCCCTCCTTGTCCGGACACAAGGCGTTCCCGTGAGAAAGGACAAAACGGCTACCCTCCGGATAAGGAAAACCAAGCGCCGCCTTTCCGTCCAGGGAAACAAAAAGGGACTCCGCGAAGAAAGAGGAATCCATGCGTATTTCCACGAACTCCCCCTGCTGGTCCGGCACCTCTGTCGGGTCAGGAAATATTTCCACAAACTGGGGGCAAGCCACCGCCAGGGAGGAAAAAAACAAGATGTATTTCAAGATAAACCCCTAAGGGTTTTCCCTTACTGCTACCCCGAAGGGTGCCACCTTGCGGAACAGGTCAGGGGGCTCAATCCACGGCGTAGTCGCCTGGGAGCATATAGGCAAGAGGATTCACCGGGTTGTTGTTCACCCAGACTTCGTAATGAAGATGAGGGCCAACGGAACGACCTGTGTTTCCCATATAACCGATAATCTGGTAACGGCGGACAAACTGCCCAGGATTGACCAGGGACATCTGCATGTGGCCGTAGCGGGTCACAATCCCGTTGCCATGATTGATGGTCACGAAGTTTCCAAAAGTAGAGCTCATCTGGGCCACGTCCACCACACCGTCGGCAGAAGCATAGATGGGTGTCCAGCGGTCATTGGCGATATCCACGCCATAATGCATCTTGCCCACCTCGCCCGTGACCGGATGGATACGCGGGCCAAAAGAAGAAGCGTAACGGCCCTGGGTGGGCGAAATGGAAGGCACAAAACGCCAAGCGGACTGTTTCTGCTTGATAAAATCGGTCAGGTTGTAGAACGCGCCGCTGTTGTTGTCCAGCTTGCCCTGCAGGCGGTTCGCCTCGTCCCTCAGGTTCGCCATCTTTTCGAACACGGGGGACGTTTCCATAAGCAACTTGGACTTGGGCTCCACGGAACCGCCTGTACCCAGGCTGCGCTCCTCTTCGTCGGGCAGGGGCAAGCCATACTTGGAATGAAGCCGCTGTTCGTCACCAAGGAAATCCGCAGACGTGCGGTTCAGGTAATCCACCGTTCCCTGAATCTGGGAGAGGTCGCGGTCCAGTTCGGCCCGGTCTTCTAAAACGTGGTTCAGCAGACCACGATAGACGGTCGTCGCCGCAAACTGGGCCAAGAAAAGCAAAAAGCCCACCACCAGCAGGAACTTCAAAAACGGAAGCCCGCGGAACACCAAAGACGGCACGTGGAGGGTCACGGACCGTGAGGAATTCTGAAAGTGTATAGTGGTCTTTGCAAAATTCACGGCGCAAAAGATAGAAAAATGAGGGCCTACAAAACACCCCTGGGCCGTTTTTTCCGTTCTTCCAAAAAAATTGGCGTTTTTTGAACAAAAAAGGGGAATTCCCAGCCCTGAGCACCACAATATTGAGTTATCAGTCGTGAGTTTTCAATCCTCAGTGCATAATTTGGCGCCAAAGGCGCGACTATAAGAACTCACAACTCATAACCGACAACTCATTACTCAAGCGGATCCTCGCCTGTGCGAGGATGACACCTCTTGAGACCGTCTGTCCTAACCCCTAAATCCTAACCCCTAGATCCTAGCCCCTAGATCCCAGCCCCTAAATCCCCATTTTCTTAAAAAAACATATACATTATTAAAAGTTTTTATGTAAATTACAGGAACGGGCCCTGAAAAGCCCCTTTACCCTTTGGAGATATTATGAGCTTACTGGATGCATTTAAACCGAAATGGCAGAATTCCAACCCCGACAAGCGTATCGAGGCCGTCGAGGAAATGGGACCTTCCAATCAGGACACCTTTGAACGAATCGCCCTGTACGACGAAGACCCCAAAGTCCGCACGGCAGCTGTCAAGAAACTGACAGTGATTTCCGCCCTCGCACAGATTTCGAAAAACGACAAGGACGCCCACGTCCGTCGCCTGGCCGAGTCCCGCTATTTCGATGAGATTGTCCGCAAGCTCAAGGATTCCCGCGCAGCCTCCCCCGAGGCCCTGCGCTTTATCAACGAACTGAAAGACACCCGCTACGCCGAAGACCTGATCAAGAATTTGCCCTCCTCCGAGCTCCGCCTGGAGCTGGTGAAGCTGGTGAGCAAGGCGAACCTGCTCGCCATCGCCGCCACCAAGGATGCCGTCGAGAAGGTGGCCATGGAAGCGGTGAACAAGCTTTCTTCGGAAAGCCTGCTTCAAGAAGTGGCCAAGTCTTCCAAGCACACCTCCGTGCGCAAGGTGGCCGCCGACAAGGTCAAGGCCATGCAAGACGCCGCCGATGGCGGAAAGCGCGCCCAGATGCTCCTGATGAGCAAGCGGGAAGCCCTTATCCAGCAGGCCCACCACCTGGCCGCCCAGAAAGACCCCATTTCTGTAAAGGGCCAGTTTGAAGAACTGATGGAAGAAGCCAAGGCCCTGGGGATGGGCCCTGCCCAAGCCACTTTGGACGGAATCTACGCCAGCTTCGTCAAGTTCTGCGACGAAGCCGATGCCGCCCGCATCGCCGCCGAAAAGGCCGAAGCCGAAAAGCAGGCCCTGGTCAACCACCTGATGGAAACTTGTGCCGAACTGGAAGCCCTGGTAAACGAAAACAAGCTCCAGGAAAACACAGAACGGGCAGACCAGATTATCGCCGAATGGAACGAGAACAAGTCCAAGATGACTCCCGATGCCATCCGCAAGTTCAACCAGCTGTTCTTCAAGGTTCAGGACCTGAAAAAGAAGGAAGCTCCTGCCGAAGAAGGAGAAGCCACCGAAGAGAAGGAATCCAACCGCAGGGAACTTCTGGACCAGCTTCAGGCCCTCGCCGACACGGAATGCTCCGAAACCACATCCAAGCACCTGCACGGCATTGTCCGGGAATGGGAAAAGCTTCCCCTGCTGGAAGGCAGCGACCCCGAACTGCAAGAATACAACTCTCTCCGTAGCAAGCTGGGCGAAAAGATTGCGGCCTTCAACGCCTCTGCCCAGGAACGCTTCGAAAAGAATTCCGAAAAGCTCAAGGCCATCATCGAGCGGGTCAAGGGCTTCAACGAAAACGAAGACTTCAAGGAACTGAGCCTCAAGCTCAGGGCCGCCTTCCAGGAATGGAAAGACATCGTAGGCGACCAGAAATTCAAGTACCACGAGCTGTGGCTGGAATACAAGTCCGCCACGGAACGTTTCCAGGAAATGCGGCAGTGGCAGTCTTGGCACAACGAGAACGACAGGGCCTCCATCCTCGACGAACTGGAACTGCTTTCCAAGGAAGAAGGTAGCCAGGAAGTGCTGGACAAGCTCAAGAACCTCGCCACCAAGTGGAAAAACATCGGACCCATTTCGCCCACCAAGTTTGCGGAATTCAAGGACCGTTTCCAGGGACTGTTCGAAAAAATCAAGGAGAACTGCGCTCCCTTTATCGAAGAGCGCATGGCACAAAGGGTCAAGAACCTTGCCGACAAGGAAGCCCTCTGCCAGAAGGCCGAAGACCTGTTGAACAACGCCGAAATTTTCTGGAAGGACAAGTTCAAGACCATGCAGGAAATCCAGGAATCCTGGAAGAACATCGGCATGGTTCCTAAAGAAAGCCTTGCCGCCCTGATGGAGCGCTTCAAGAAGGTGACCGGCGAGTTCTACGCCAAGCACAAGGAAATCCTGAAGCAAGAGGACAAGACCCGCGAAGAGAACTACGAGCGCAAGCTCAAGCTCTGCGAAGAGGCCGAAGCCCTGACGGAATCTACCGACTGGAACGCCACCTCCGGCAAGCTCAAGCAGCTGCAGGAATCCTGGAAGACCATCGGTCCTGTGCCCAAGAGCAAGTCCGAAGAAATCTGGGCCCGCTTCCGCAGCGCCTGCGACGGATTCTTCGAGAAGAAGCGTGGCCATTTCGAAGAGATGGACGCAGCCAAGCAGGAGAACCTGAAAAAGAAAGAAGACCTCTGCGCAAAGCTTGAGGCCCTGGACCTGTCGAACATCAGCCAGGAACTGGTGGATACCGTCAAGTCTCTTGAAGCCGAATGGAAAGAAATCGGCATGGTTCCGAAAGAAGCCATCGAGACCATCAACAGCCGTTTTGCAAGCTTCGTGAACCAGTTCATGGACAAGTACGCCCAGGTGAACGAAGACATCAAGAAGCAGCTCGCCGACATCAAGGCGAAAAAGCAGGCGATGATCGAGAAGGTAAAACAGTTTGCCGAAAGCGCCGGCAGCAACCAGCTGGCCGATGCCGTCCGCGACCTCCAGAAGGAATGGCGGGAATTGGGTTCCTGCGGTCTAGACGAAGTGAACCTGCAGAAGGACTTCCGCGAAATCTGCGACGACTTCTTCAGCCGGCGCCGTGACCAGCTGGATATCCAGGAACAGGCCCGTCAGAATAACCTGCAAAAGAAGATCCTGCTGTGCGAACAGGCCGAAGACCTGCTCACCGACCTGAGCGAACAGACTGTCGTTGGCGCCATGAACAAGGTGAAGCATCTCCGCCGCCTATGGAAAGAGGTGGGTGCCGTGCCCCGTAGCGAATCCGACAAGGTGTGGAAACGGTTCAACTCCGCCTGCGACCAGGTGTTCGCCTTCGGCCGCAAGGACGAAGCGGAGCAACCCGCGGAGAACTAAGAGGCGTGAGAGTTTTGAGTTTTGAGTTGTGAGTTTTGAGACTTTGGATTGGAATGTCTTGAAGCTCGCTGCACTCACAACTGAAAACTGACGACTGACAACTGAAAATGCAATTCCCTCCCTGGACAAGTGTTGACGAGGCGGTCCGGCTATTGCAGGACGGCCAGGTGGTGGCTATACCTACCGAAACAGTTTATGGCCTTGCAGGAAACGCGTACAATCCCGACGCCCTGGCGAAAATTTTTGCCGCCAAGGAGCGCCCCACCTTCGACCCCCTGATTGTCCATATCTGCGACATCAAGCAACTGGCCGACGTGGCTAGGGACATTCCCGATGCAGCCTACCGGTTGGCCGAAGCCTACTGGCCCGGGCCCATGACGCTGGTGCTCCCCAAGAAGGACTGCATTCCGGACCTTGCCACAAGCGGGCTTCCGTCTGTGGCGGTGCGGTTCCCGTCACACCCGGTAGCACAAGAAATTATCCGGAAGTCGAATCTTCCCTTGGCCGCCCCCAGCGCGAACCTTTTCAAGCATGTAAGCCCGACGACGGCTATGCATGTGGCCGAACAGCTGAGCGGACGCATCGCAGGCATTGTCGATGGCGGGCCGTGCCAGGTGGGCGTAGAAAGCGCCATCATTTCCCTGTTGAACGAGACGCCCACGATCCTTCGACCGGGCGCCGTCACCGCCGAAATGGTGGAGCGGGTCCTCGGGAAGGTGGCGTTAGGCGTTTCCAGCTCCAAACCCGGCAAACCCATGGCGGCGCCCGGACAGTTGGATACCCACTACAGGCCACAGGTTCCGCTATATTATGGGCCAATAAAAAAAGACTACAAGTTGCCGACCCGAACCGTGAGAATTGCATTCGGGACGACAGAAGGTCCGATTCCAGCAACCGTTAATTTGTCTAAAACTGGCGACCTGGTGGAAGCCACCGCCAAGCTGTACGCCCTGATGCACGAACTGGACAGGCCTGAATACGACCTGATTCTGGTAGACCCTATTCCGGACACGGGACTGGGGATGGCGTTGAACGACAGGCTGCGTCGCGCGAGTATCAAGAAGTTTTAGTAAAGCACATGGATCCTCGCCGGAGTTTACCCTGAGCGAAGTCGAAGGGCGTCGAGGATGACGTGGGGAAAAGCAAAGGGCCTCGGTAAATACCGAAGCCCTTCGTTGTAATCTCAAGTAGTAGAATTACTTTTCGATTTCGTACTGAGCAACCAGGTTGCCTTCAGCGTCCAGAGCGCGGACAACGTTTTCGTCGCGCTGGAGGGTGAGGTTGGCCTTTTCGCCGTTGGCGGCGGTCACTTCGACGGACATGGTGCCATCGGCGTTCTTCACGGCGGCGATGGAGTTGCCCTGGGCGTCGGTTTCATGGTAGGAATCGCCAGAAGCCAGCGGGTTGGAGCCGGTCCAGAATTCGATGGTGTTGAGAACCAGGCCGTCCACCAGGAACAAGCAGATGCCGTACAC
>JAFVTX010000032.1 GCA_017503015.1 Fibrobacter sp.
ACTTACAGTTGGTGCCATGATGGGCAGACTTTCCGGTACCGTAAATGCGCCCTGCGACGCGGGAAGCGTTACAATTACGGTAAAAGACAACGGCGGAACACCCGATTATGCAGATGATGACAGTTAGAAACCCATGTAGGAATCCTTCACGATGGGCGGGTTGTGCCCTGCTGTCTGGATTACCAGGGGCAAATCACCCTGGGAAACATCCAAGAACAGTCCCTGACCGAGATATTAAAAAGCCCCCTCGCCCAAAATCTGCGAGAAGGCTTTCAAAAGCACGAACTGCGCCACCCGTTGTGCCAAAACTGCTCTTTTTGTAGGCGTTTCAAGTGAAAAACGCCTAGAAAGTCACCAAAAAAAGCACCAGACCCGAGAAAACGGCAATGAAGTTCGCAAGAAATGTGTTTGTTGTCAGGTTCTTGAGCATGACTCAATTTTAGAAAGAATATTCCATTTTTCAATGTAACAGAAATCACATTGCGATTTTCATCACATTTGTCAAAATGAAATTATATTTACAATAGTTATGAACGAGACCCTGTTTATCCATTCGCCCATTACCTTGGTGCTCTCCCTGGTCGCAATTATCCTTGCCGCCTCGTATTCCACCATGATGGGGCAAAAAATCAAAGTTTCGTCTCTTCCCTTTGCCGTCCGCTACCTGGTAATCACCATCATCGCCTGGAACATACTTGCCTTTGTAGGCACGCTGTTCTTTAGCGGGAACCACCCCGGTCTCGGCGGACAAATCGTATTTGGGCTACAGGCCATGATTTGGATACAGGCGGGCAATACCATCTACAAGGTGGCCCTATTGAACCTCCATTCAAAATCCAACCTTCTCTGGAATATTTTCAATATTTTCGGCGTCGTTTTGGCAGCCGTTTCAACAGCAATTTTATGCCTGCACCCAGCCCTCATTACCGACTTTTCGCTGTTCGGGCATCAAATATTCGCCCACCGGCCGAACTTCGTTCTCTTCAGCATCTTCTTTTTCATCTTCGTTTTCCCGGAACTGTTCCGCAGCATCTTTGTGTTGCTGCGGAATGCCCTGCGCACCAGCGACCAGGCCCAAAGCCAAATCAGCATCTACATGACGGGCGCCCTCGCCTTCTTCGTCATCATCCCTTTGCTCTTCGACTTTTTTATTCCCTTCATCCAGCGCGGACAAACTAGCCACTTTATGCTGTGGTACCAGTTCTCGTACCTATTCCTGACCATTATCTGCGGGCAATACTACACCTCCATATCTTTCAGGAACAAGAGTGCCTCTTGGTTCTTGGACAAGTTGAGGAAAGACGTGGGCGACTGTTACTTTTCCTTTGACAACGAAGGGAACATCATCACGGCAAACCCTGCGGCTGAAACCCTTTTCCGCATGACCGAAACCGACATGCAAAAGAAGAAAATCCAAGATCTGCTGCCCGGGCTGGATATCAAACACGAAGGCAGCAAGAGTAATGTCAATGTCAAGATTTTGAACGAGCAGCACTCCTTCAACGTGAGCATCTACCGTATTCAAAAGTCCTTGACTACCTTCACCAACGTGCTTCTGCTTAGCGACCAGAGCAACTCCCTGCTATACAAGCAACGTATCGAATCCCTGAACGCCCAGTTCGCCGAATACAAACAGGACTTGCTGCGTTACCAGGACCGTCTGGACAGTTCCCAGAAAAAATCCAACGAAAACGAATCGTTCCTCAACACCCTCATCAACGCGCTCCCCTTCCAATTCTGGGCCAAGAACGAGCACGGCGTCTATATGGCGCAAAACCAGCGGGACTTGCAAAAGCGGGGCAACCTGTTCCATACCACAGACGACGCCGAAAGCATTTCAAGCTACGAACTGGAGGCCCGGGAAAAGGGCAACCCCAACAGCCACACCAGCTATGAACTTCTGGACGGCGAAGAAATTTCCGAAGACGAAGCCAACGTGCAAATCAACTCCGGAAAATTTGTGTCCATATTCGAGAACATGTTTATCCCCATCCTTTCCAAGCATTCGCCCTACAAGGTCATCGGTATCAAGATAGACATGACCGACCAAAAGCGCGTAGAAAGGGAAAGGAACATTCTCCAGGAACAAAAGAACATCCATTCCAGGCTCGAAGAACTGGGCACCCTTTGCGGAGCCTTCGCCCACGACTACAACAACATCCTGGGATCCCAAATCGGATTCTGCCAGCTGGCATCGGAAATGCTTGGCGCCATCCAGTCCGAAGAAGTAGACGACGGCATCAAGAAAAAGGTGCTCACCGCCGGAAACTTCGTGGCAGAAGCCACCAAGGCCGCCCAGCGGGGGAAAGTCTCGCTAGAAGAACTGCTGAACACCATACGCGGCCAGGCCAAGAGTTCCGGCGACGTCATCGTTTTCGCCCCTTACATGATTATCGACGACGTGAAGAAAAAGCTTTCCCTGACCCTTCCGCCGAACATTTCCATCAGTTCCAGCAAGATGGACAAGTCCATCCGCATTTCGGGAATCCCCGCCGCCCTGGACCGCATTATCAGCAACCTTTCCAACAACGCTCTCTTCGCCATGAAGGAGATGGGCGGAACCCTGACCTTCGGGCTAGAAAAAGAATCCTTGGCACAGCAGCTGATTACGCCCTACGCTCCGCCTATCCCACCCGGAAATTACGCCAAGTTTACCATAGCGGACACCGGTACCGGCATGGATTCCAACACGCTGGAACGAATTTTCTCGCCCTTCTTTACCACCAAGGCTCCTGGCGAGGGTCTGGGCCTGGGCCTTTCTTCGGCGCTTCGCCTGCTAAAAGAGGGAAATGCCTATCTAACCGTGCAGACAAGGCTTGGCGAAGGAACTATTTTTAATCTATATTGGTCACTGTATAACGAATCTCAAGGGGAACAAAATGTCCACAGTTCTAATTATTGATGACGACACCCAGTTCAATCTGATGCTCAAGTCCGCATTGGAAATCAAGGGTTACGAAGTGGAAACCGCCGCCAACGGAAAAGAAGGCAAGGCTCTCTACCAGAACAAGAAATACGATGTCATCATTACCGACATCATCATGCCCGACGTAGACGGCTACGAAGTCATTTTGGACTTACGCCGCATGGGCATGAGCGACCGGACCATCGCCGTGAGCGGTGGCGGACGCACTGCCGCCGATGACTACCTGGTGACCGCCCAGCATTTTGATGTTGCCGCCACCTTCAACAAACCCATAGACTTGCAGGCCCTCCGCGACAAGGTGGACGAAATCATCAAGAGCCACAGCTAATCCATGAATATTCTGATCGCCGATTTAGACGATTCCTTTATCAGCGACATCCGGCGTTCCTGGTCCTTAAAGGACACGGAACTTATCCTCTGCAGCGACAGGGAATCCCTAATGCCTCTCGTCAAGAAGGACTCTATAGACCTTGCGTTTATAGAGGTTCCCCTTTTGACCCATTCCAACATGGACATGGTCAGCTTCTTGAAGGAGAAGAACCCCGGCATCGAGATCTTTGTGCTCTGCGACAGCAAGAACTGGCCGGGCGCCACCAGCGCCATAGCGAGAGGCGCCAACAGTTTCTTGATGAAACCCGCCACCGTGGAGCAGCTGGAAGACATCGCCAAGAAAATCCAGGCGCAACAGCAGAACAACTCCACCCACCAGCTCATGGAATCCCAGGTTTTGGACAGCCTCCTGGGAGACACCCCCGAGATGCGGAAAATCCTCAAGACGGTTTACAAGATTGCCCCCACCACGAGTACCGTCCTGATTACCGGCGAATCCGGGTCGGGCAAGGAGTTTTTGGCCAACGTCATCCACCGCTACAGCAAGCGGGCTAGTTCCCCCTTCGTGGCGGTAAACTGCGGCGCTATTCCCGAAAACCTGATCGAAAGCGAACTCTTCGGAAGCAAGAAGGGCTCCTACACGGGTTCTACCGCCGACAAGAAAGGCCTTTTTGAATCCGCCAACGGCGGCACGCTGTTCCTGGACGAAGTGGGCGAGCTCTCCCCCGCTACCCAGGTCAAGCTTTTGCGCTTTTTACAGAGCCGCGAAATCCGTCGCGTCGGTGAAACCGAGGCCCGCTACCTGGACGTGCGCATCGTGGCGGCCACCAACCGTGACCTTCAGCAGGCCATGGAACAGGGCAACTTCCGCGAAGACCTGTACTACAGGCTGAACACCTTCCACCTGCACCTGCCGCCCCTCAGGGAACGGCGTGTGGTAATACCGACGCTGGTACGTTACTTTGTCTTAAAGAACCAGGAAGCTACCGGCAAAGAGATTAAAGAATTGGAGCCGGCGGCGCAGTACGCCCTTTCCAAGTACGCCTATCCCGGAAACATCCGCGAGCTGGAAAATATCGTGGAGCACGCCATTGTGCTTTCCGAAGACGGTGTGATCAGGCTCGAGGACTTGCCCGAAAGCGTGCAAGAAGAAGCTCGCGAAAAGACGCTGGCCATCGCCCACCAGAAAAGCGAAGCGAAGGAAGTGGCCGCCATCCCGTTGCAGCCTTCGAACACCTCGCCCAAGCAAGAGTCGGGTCGCAACAAGGGCGAAAGCGACGAAGACGAAAGCGAAATCCTTTCCCTCGAAGAGATGGAACGCAGGCACATATTGCACGCCCTGAGCGTCTGCAAGAACAACAAGACCGAAGTCTGCAAGCGACTGGGCATCAGCCGCGCCACCCTGTGGCGCAAACTCAAAGAACTGCAGATTGCGGTAGAAGACTAGGCTTCCACCAGTGTTGCCACCAGGGAACTTTCCTTAGAGAGTCCTGCACCGGGGAAATCTACGCCCTGGGAGCGTTTCCAGGCCGTGCATGCCTTGGAACATACGCTACGGACCGCCGAAAGGACATCTGCCGAAAATTTATCCAGCGCAAATTCGCTGTAGTTGGAACTCACCATAAAAAATCCGCCGGCCTTCAAGAGCCCCGCGCACTGGGACACCAGAGGTAGCAGGTGTTCCCGCACGTTGAAGTTACCGCCCTTGAACCGGGCAAAGCTGGGCGGATCCAGCACGATTCCGTCGAACTTGAGTCCCTTTTTCAGGGCCCAAGGGACATACTCCAGGGCAGATCCCCTGAAAAATTCTCCAGGGCGCAGGTCCAGGCCGTTCAAGGCATAGTTCTCGCGGCCCTTGTCCAGAATTTTACCGCTGATGTCGGCGTTGGTGGCGACTTCGGCGCCACCTAGGCGGGCGTGAACCGAAAAGGAACAGGTGTAGCTGAACAAGTTCAAGAATCGCAGAGCTCGGCCAGAACCTTCGGCGGTGCCATCGCTACCGGACGCGCCTTCCGAAGACATTTGGCCGAACCGCTCACAAACTTCCAGGCGTACATCCCGCATGT
Organism: Fibrobacter sp.; assembly: GCA_017503015.1. Classification (NCBI taxonomy): domain Bacteria; kingdom Pseudomonadati; phylum Fibrobacterota; class Fibrobacteria; order Fibrobacterales; family Fibrobacteraceae; genus Fibrobacter; species Fibrobacter sp. The sequence goes on from JAFVTX010000032.1 coordinate 5,323, forward strand.
CCAGGAACAGCCCCGGATTCACCGTGTCTAAGAGGTCCACGTGAAAGCGGGCCTTGCCTTCGCGGACAGTCCCGCGGGCAAGTTCCGCCGAACCCGCCACCACATCCATACGGGGGTGTTCCAGCGAACGGCCCGAAGGGTCGGTACGGAACTTGGCCACCAGAAATTCCGGCTGGAACAAGTCCAGCACGGATTTATTAATTTGTTCGTAATTCTTCACTGCATCCGCAGAAAAGAACTGCAACTGATAGCGGTCGCCGAAACGGTCCAGCGTCACTCCGGGAATACCGTCACCAACCCCGTTGAACAAACGACAAGCGTCGGTCACCTCTAAAAGAGATGACCGCTTGTCTGCAGCAATGCGGAATATGTCTGTCAGGCCGGCCAATGGATACAGCTAGTCATTCATCATATGATTGTAGAACTTGCGGTAGTTGTCCTTGTCTTCGGTCTTGCGGATGGCAATAGCATCTTGCGGATGGCGGTTCAGCATACCCGTAATCATCTGCGGGATAATGTAACCCCATTCGTACTTGTCGCGGAGCGGCAAGAACAGTTCCTGGATGGCATCCAGCACCGGACGCAAGTCGTACTTGGGATTCTTGAGGAAACTGAGCAACAGTTCCGTAGTGCAATTGCCAGCGCCTCGGCCCATGCCAGACACGGAACCGTCCAGGTAATCCACATGGTTGATGATAGCCTGGATGGTGTTGCTGAAAGCCAGCTGCTGGTTGTTGTGCCCGTGGAAACCGAACTTCTTGTTCTTCACGATGCTCTTGTAACGGGCCAGTTCCTTATCGATGTCTTCTTGATAGAATGCTCCAAAACTGTCGACGAGATAAAGGACATCAGCCTTGCATTCTTCCTGAACCTGGTGGAGCGCCTCGTCCAGTTCCGGACCGCGGTCACGGCTCACCGCCATGATGTTGAGGGTGGTTTCGTAACCCATTTCGTGGAAGGTATTCACCATGTCGATACCCTTGTCGATGTTCTTCACATAGCTTGCCACGCGGAACATCTGGTAGGGGCTCTCACTTGC
>JAFVTX010000033.1 GCA_017503015.1 Fibrobacter sp.
CCGGCTTTCGCTTGCACCGTCATTCGAATACACCTTTGACGGCAAGGAATCCATGCAGAGGCTCGCTCGTTACGCCATCGGGCGATTTATGTCCGTGATTACCGACGAGAAAATGGTCAAGCAGTATGTGCAGGAGACCTTGAAAGAAAATGGCTACCCAGAAGACCTGGGCCTTGCAAACGACAGGAATATTCCTCCAGAAGGAACTGTTGTCAAGTTTTCCAAGCCCGAATACATCGAAAGTACGGCTTCAGATTCTATCGGCAACGCCTGGAGGTACTGGACATCTATTGTTTCGGACTCTATCGCCTACATTACGGAGTTTTACCACGAAAAACAGACCAAGGAATTCCGGCAGCACAATGGTATCGATTTGGCAAGCCGCCAAGGGGCCCGTATCCTTGCGCCATTTGCCGCCAAGGCCTGGACCAGCAAAGACGAACGAGGCGGCATTATCATCGGGCTTGTACGGCAAAAAGACGTTATCTTGTTCATGCACTGCGACCAGCTTTTGTACCTAGACGGCCAAGACGTGATGCAGGGCGACCCCATCGCTACCGTAGGCGTTACAGGGCATACCACCGGGCCCCACGCCCACATTGTGACAGGGCTTATCGACCCCAACGGTGACAAGCGTATCGGGAATGTGAAGTACAGGGTTATCGACCCCATGAAGTGGTACTACCGGTTTAAGCCGACGTTGTTTTAGAGGCTCGGGGCTCGAGGTTCGAGGATCGGGGTGTGAGGTCGCTTCGCTTTGGGGTGTGAGGTGTGAGGCTCGGGGCTCGAGGTATGTCATCTTGGGCACGGAGGGCTGGCCGTGTGACGGGCGTCACAGCAAGAGTTTTCAAAAAGCCCTCACAAAACTTTTATTTTTCTTTTTTGGCTTTTTGTTTGCGATTTATTACAAAATTGCTCTTCTTTTTTCCGCTTAAAAAAATATCTTTGTGATGTATTTTTAAGCGGGAAAAAAAGGAGAAATAATGAAAAAAATCTCGTTGGTCGTGTTCATGCTTATCGCAGCCATTTTGATGGGCTGCTCCTCAGTCAAGGCCCCTAAGGCTAGCCTTGCCGACCACGATGAAGACCATAACATTCCCGCCATCGATGAGATGATTATTTCCATGAAAAAGGAATACATCCAGAAATGCTACATGCCGGTAGCCAAGCGGGAACCTCCTGAGAACGCCTGCCAGACCGAGCTGTTCCAGCTTCTGGAACGTCGCTACCATGCCGACTACAGCCAAGATCATGTGGACATGGCCAGCAACGACCTGTTCTTCAAGGATATCGATGCCGAAATCAACAAGATGGTCCGTTCTGACCCTGAAGTTAGGGCAGCACTTCGTAACGGTGCTTTCCAGAGCATCAACGAGATGAAGACCTACTATAAGAGCAAGTACATGTTCAGCCACAATTAGGCTTTACAATTTTTGACAAAAGCTTTGGCCGCCTTGTTTGGCGGCCTTTTTTGTATAGTTTTGAAGCCATGGATTTGCCAATGGGTTTGCCATTAAATATATTGTGCTTGCAAAAATTGGTGATAGACCACAAACAAAGGAACACCCATGAGAAATTCGCTCAAGCTTGATGGTCCGGTCAAGACTTACCTCGACGAAAACGAACTCCCGAAGGCATGGTACAACGTGCGTGCCGACATGAAAAAGAAGCCCGCACCGCTCCTGAACCCCGGTACCGGCAAGCCGGTGACCTTCGAAGACCTGCAGCCCGTGTTCTGCGACGAACTTATCAAGCAGGAACTCGACAACGATACCGCCTTCTTCGAAATTCCCGAAGATATTCTCACTTTCTACAAGATGTACCGCCCCTCCCCGCTCGTCCGCGCCTACTTCCTGGAACAGGCGCTCGGCACTCCGGCGCACATCTACTACAAGTTCGAAGGCAACAACACCAGCGGTAGCCACAAGCTGAACTCCGCCATTGCGCAGGCCTACTACGCCAAGAAGCAGGGCCTCAAGGGCGTGACCACCGAAACGGGTGCTGGCCAGTGGGGCACAGCCCTTTCCATGTCCACCGCCTTCTTCGGACTGGACTGCCAGGTCTACATGGTGAAGGTCTCCTACGAACAGAAGCCCTTCCGTCGCGAAGTGATGCGCACCTACGGTGCATCTGTCACCCCGTCGCCTTCCATGACCACCGACATCGGCAAGAAGATTAACGCCGAATTCCCGGGCACCACCGGAAGCCTCGGCTGCGCCATCTCCGAAGCCGTGGAAGCCGCCGTGAAGCAGCCGGGTTACCGCTACGTTCTCGGTTCTGTGCTGAACCAGGTACTGTTGCATCAGTCCGTGATCGGTCTTGAAACCAAGGCCGCCCTCGACAAGCTGGGCGTGAAGGCCGACCTCATCATCGGTTGCGCCGGCGGTGGTTCTAACCTCGGTGGCCTTATTAGCCCCTTCGTCGGCGAAAAGCTCCGTGGTGAAGCCGACTACGACATTCTCGCCATCGAACCGGCAAGCTGCCCGAGCTTTACCCGCGGCAAGTATGCCTACGACTTCTGCGATACCGGCAAGGTCTGCCCGCTGGCCAAGATGTACACGCTGGGCTCTAGCTTCATCCCGTCCGCGAATCACGCCGGCGGCCTGCGCTACCACGGCATGAGCACCATCCTCTCTGAACTCTACGACCAGAAGCTCATCCGTGCTGCTTCCGTGGAACAGACCAAGGTGTTCGAGGCCGCCAAGCTCTTCGCCCAGACCGAAGGCATCCTCCCGGCTCCGGAATCCAGCCACGCCATCCGCGCCACGATTGACGAAGCGCTCAAGTGCAAGGAATCCGGCCAGGCTAAAAACATTGTGTTCGGCCTTACCGGCACGGGTTACTTCGACATGGTGGCCTACCAGAAGTTCAACGACGGCGAAATGAGCGACTACATCCCGACGGATGAAGATATCGCGAAGAGCCTCGCGCAGCTTCCGAAGGTGAACGGCTAATTGTCATTGCGAGAGGCGGCAAGCCTCGAAACAATCACTCACCAAACTTAAAAGTCCCGGACATGGCGTCTGGGACTTTTTCTAACCTACTGCGAAACGAAATTACAACGCTTCGGCGAATTCTTCCATACTCTTGCGCACAGGGTGTCTGGGCGAAGGGCCTCCCCCATTTTCTGAATCGGCATAGCCGACATCCAAAAGGCAAGCCAGCTTTAAGTTGTTCGGAAAACCAAAAGCCTTTTCAATTTCAGAAGCGTTGAAGCCACGTGCCCAGAGGGTGGCAAGGCCTATGTCGGTGGCCTGCATCATCATGGAGGTGGCGACGATGCTCGCATCCATCACGCCGCTGTTGAAGTTGTCGTTGTACTTTTCGGCGGTATAGCACTTGGGTTCATCATAGCAGACCATCAGCACCACGGGGGCGTTATAGGCCATACGGGTAATGCCGCGAATCTTTTCCAGGGCCTCGGGAGACTTGATGACCTTCACGGTCACGGGCTGAGCGTTGATTGCCGTCGGAGAAAGGCGGCCCGCTTCGAGCACCTGGGCGAGTTTTTCGGATTCTACGGCCTGGGCAGTGAATGCTCGGCAGCTATAGCGGTTTTTAGCCAAATCCATGAAAGACATAATATACCTCGTTTTTGAGGAAATATAAGTATTTCAAGTTAGACCATATGGAAAAGTTACTAGTTGCTAGTTACTAGTTAATAGGTATTAGAAACCAAAAACAGCTTGGATAGCCTAGTAACTAGTAACTTAGAACTGCGGCTACGCCGCATTAACTATTAATTTCTATCTTTGGAGCCATGAAAAAATTTTACGTTACTACCCCGATTTATTACGTGAATGACGCCCCGCATATTGGGCACTCCTACACCACCGTTCTCGCGGACATCCTCACCCGCTTCCACAAGATTCTGGGCTACCAGACCTTCTTCTTGACCGGTACCGACGAACACGGCCAGAAGGTGCAGCGCGCTGCCGACAAGCGTGGCGTGACTCCGCAGGAACACGTAGACGAATACTACCACCGCTTCGAAGATTTGTGGAAGAAGATGAACATCGGAAACGATTTCTTCATCCGCACTACGATGCCCGAACACAAGGCCTTTGTGCAGGAATGCCTCCAGAAACTCTGGGACAAGGGCGAAATTTACTCAAAGGAATACGAAGGCTGGTACTCCGTCGGCGAAGAACGCTTCTTTACCGAAAACGAACTGGACGAAAACAAGTGCGACCCCATCAGCCACCGCCCTGTGGAATGGCTCAAGGAAAAGAACTACTTCTTCAAGATGGGTTCTTACCAGCAGAAGCTGATTGACTTCCTCGAAAGCCACAAGGACTGGATTGTGCCGGACTACCGCTGGAACGAAATCCGCGGGTTCCTGCGCCAGCCGCTGAACGACCTGTGCATCAGCCGCCCGAAGGCACGCCTCAGCTGGGGCATTCCGCTGCCCTTCGACACCGACTACGTGACCTACGTGTGGTTCGACGCCCTCCTGAACTACGTGAGCGCTTCTACCGCCTTCCACAAGACTTATGCCGACGGCACGCCGATTTGGCCCGCCACTTACCACCTAATCGGCAAGGACATCTTGACCACCCACAGCGTGTACTGGCCCACCATGCTCATGGCTCTCGACATTCCGCTCCCGCAGCACATCTTGGCCCACGGCTGGTGGCTCGTGAACGGCGGCGAAAAGATGAGCAAGTCTGCAGGCAACGTGGTGAACCCCATGGACTACATGGAAAAGTACGGCATCGACGCGTTCCGCTATTTTCTCGCCCGCGAAATGGTGGTGGGCCAGGACGCGAACTTCACCCACGACGCCTTCGTGCGCCGCATCAACAGCGACCTCGCCAACGACCTGGGTAACGTGCTGAACCGCGTGCACCGCCTGGTGCTCAACAATTTTGAAGGCAAGCTTCCCGCAGCAACCTCCATCGGTGACGCCGAGAAGGAAGTCATCGAACTTGCGAACAAGGTGATTGCCGAAATCAAGGAAGGCCTGCCCCAGGCCCGCCTCTCCCAGTCCATCGAGACCATCATGCAGCTGGTGCGTAGCATCAACCGCTACCTGGAAGTCAAGGCCCCGTGGAAGCTCGCCAAGGACGAAACCAAGAAAGACGAACTCGCAACCGTGCTCTACATCTCAGCCGAAGCCGTGCGTCTTTCCCTCAGCCTGCTGTGGCCGGTAATCCCCGCCAAGGCAGAAGAAGGCCTCGCCATGATTGGCTGCAAGTTCCAGAGCGCCGACGACCTCGCCTGGGGAATCCTCAAGGGCGGCGAAGCATTCGGCGAAGGCAAGCCGCTCTTCCCGCGTATTGAAGAAGAAGTCAAGAAGCAGGAAGCCCAGAGCAAGCCCAAGCAGAACAAGCCCCTGATGGCCGCCGACGTGCCTGCCGCCATGGACATGCGCGTGGCCCAGATCAAGGAAGTGGCCGACCATCCGGATGCCACGAGCCTCTACGTGCTCAAGGTGGACGCCGGCGAGGGCGAACTCCGCACCATCTGCAGCGGCCTCAAGAACAGCTACAAGGCCGAGGAACTGAAGGACCGCAAGATTTTGCTGTTCGCGAACCTGAAGCCCAGCGCTCTTCGCGGCATCATGAGCCAGGGCATGCTCTTTGCGGGCGACCTCGACAACGAGGCACACACCTGCAGGCTCGTCTCCGTGCCCGAAGACGCAAAGCCCGGTGACCGCGCCCTGTTCAAGGGTGTAGCACCCAGCGAACCGCGTGAACTGAAGGTGAAGGACTTCGAGAAGATTGCGCTCTCCGTGAAAGGTGGCGCGGTGTTCTGCGACGCCCTCGCGCTTGAAGTGAATGGGAAGCCCGTGACCTGCGATGTCGCCGACGGCAATGGGGTGCATTAAGCGACCGCTCGTTCGTCGTCTCGGGTATCAAGACCTCCGGTTTCTCACTCGCTCTCGCAACCGCCCCAGTTTAATAACTGGGGCTTTGTTGCTCACGAAGCGACCATTCGCGCTAGATTCTGTATAACAGGTACAGGGCTGGCGCTCACTCCCACCTAAAGGTGGCCATGTACACTAAGCGCTAAAGCGCAAGTGTCCAAAGGTCGCCTACGACGACTCGTCAATACGAGTCATCTACGGCTCACAGAGATTATTAGGGAGGGCGAAGCCTTCCCGATTTTTTGTATATTGCTCTCCATGAGCATTAAAGAAAACAAGATCTTCCTTTTCTGTAAAAATTACCTGAAATCCCTGAATTGGATTGTTCTCCTTGGCATCGCTCTTTTTTGCATTGCACTTGCAATTGTGAATAACATCCGCGTAGATGATGCCAAGTCTGTCACTTGGATCGGTTCCCAGGACATTCTGGAAAAACCGGCGGATATTCTCTAGAAGGAGGCGGAAATGATTGATTGTTTTCAGCCTCAGAATCGCAAGCGTTCTATTATTTCTGGCATCTTAATGCTGGTGGCCACCTTCTTTGTGTCCGTATGCGTTGCCGAAATCAGTTTTCCGGAATCCATACTGACTTTTACCGACCAGGAATGGCTTATTGACCTGTGGCCCAAGGCTTACCGTTACAACATCCAGGTGGGACTTTGTGCCCTGATTATTGGCAGTGCCCTGATTGTGCCCGCATTCAAAATTCAAAAGGATTTCGCCATCCGCGCCCTGGAAACCCTCTGCCGTATCGGCATTGGCGGCATGTTCATCTTTGCCTCGATTTTCAAGATCCAGAACCCTCACGAATTTGCGGTTCTTGTAGCACAGTACCAGTTTTTCCCGGCACTTCACCTGGAATTCCTGAACAATTTCTTTGCCCTCGTCTATCCGCAATTTGAATTGTGGTTTGGACTCGCCATGATTGTTTCGCCCTTTGTGCGGGAATCGGCCCTTGCCATATTCTGGATGTTCGTAAGCTTTATTATCGCCCTCGGCTGGGCGCTTTACCACGACCTGGGCATCACTTGCGGGTGTTTCGAGATTGAAGGTGCTGCCGACAAGGCGGAAACCTGGACCAGCCTGATTCGCGACCTGATTCTGATTTGGCCTACCCTCTGGCTTGCCACACGCAAGAACAAGAGCCTGATTTCTATCTGGAAGGCTTCCAAGTGATCAACACTTCCCTTTGTTATATCGAGCAGGACGGCAAATACCTGCTGCTCCACCGCATCAAGAAAAAAAACGATATCAACAAGGACAAGTGGATCGGCATTGGCGGAAAATTTGAAGAAAACGAATCTCCCGAAGACTGCATTGTTCGCGAGGCCCGCGAAGAAACAGGCTTGACCATCGTCCCCAAATATAGAGGCATTGTCACTTTCATTTCAGACGGGATGAACGAGACAGAGTTTATGCACCTGTTTACGGCCAAAGAATTTAGCGGAACAGTGCGGGAATGTGACGAAGGCGTTCTGGAATGGGTGTCGAAAGAAGACGTAATCAAGCTCCCCCACTGGGATGGTGACATGATTTTTCTTTCGCTGCTGAATCGGGATGTTCCCTTCTTTTCGCTGAAACTCACCTACCGGGGAAGCACTCTCGTTGAAGCCATTCTAGACGGCAAAAACGTCGATTACAGGGATTTTATTTGAATTCCGGCGCAATGGTCAAAATCAGGTTGACCCCGTGCAATCCATGGAAACCCACCTGGGCACGGAAAAGGTATAGTTCCGGCATCCTAACGCGAATACCGAAACCCCAGGAATTGTAGAATCGGTCAAAGCTGAATTCTTTTACCTTTTCGGCGTGCATAGCATATTCGTCAAACAGCACCCCATCTACAAACCGGTCAATGGGCCAACGATATTCGGCGCTAAGTCCCATGATATGATATGCCGACCATTCGTCCCCGTAACCTCGCATTGGATACCGGGCATTCATTGTCGGGAAGGCGTTGAAGGGAGCTCCACCCTTGTCCATTTCCCACATATTTTCCATTCTGAACTGGAGGGCAACGACTCTTCGTTCAAGGAGCGTTTCCCTGATGTTTTCGGGTCTCCATACGCGAAGAGCCTCATCCCAGGAAAAATCCGTGTAGAACTTGCGGCTTTGCCTTGCTTCTCTTGCCGAAAGAATGTATTGCTTAGCCTTTCCAAAGTAGAAATAATGCTGCCAGATAAGGCTGTTGTAGATGTAGTCGTGGCTCTTGTCGCTCTTGGGAACTTTTCCGCTTCGCTGAGAGTCAAAAGAATCATACCTTATTCCCCCATACTCCGGCGCAAAATTGTATTCTCCGGAGAGGATGACTCTGTCCCCTTTCGAAGGAGCGTACGGAAAGTCCAAATCGTCATACACCAGAGATAGAGCTACGGAATACTGTTTTGAAGATTGATATAGACCACGATCGGCGATAGAAAAAACTGCATCGTTCAAAATACTGTCTTTTGAATTGTCCGGGAGATCTGCATCGATAAACATCTGGCTCGTTGACAGTTCCAAATTCAATTTCTTGGACTTGGTCAAGGGAGCTCCGATTCTCCATTGAAAGCTCATGGTTGAATCGGGTTGAATAAAGGCTTCCTTGGTTCCTGGAATAATAAAATTGGCGTCGCTGTCCCAATACAACTTGTAACGGAAGCCAACAAACAACGGAAGTCCGAAAGGTTCCTGCTTGGTGTAACGGTCCGAAAGGTACAGGTCACCGTTAGCATAATAGCTGCCTTGCAACACCAGATAATCCCTATTAAAGAGAATACTCCGGTGACGGTATGTCATACCCAACTGCGTTTGGGTTCCTGGTTTTAGGTTCATTGTGGGATAGACAAAAATTTTCTTGTCTTCACCAAAGGACATCAACTCTACGGACTTTTCAACAACACCGTTGTTCAAGACATACCGAACAGGGGCGGACAACGGATAAACGGCAGCATTCAATACGGGCTGTAAAATATGGGCATAAAGCCAAGAATCGTCTTCACCCGCCGTTTCTTCGGCAATTGCCGGTTGAAACAAAAGAAGGAATAGCAAAAGAACTAAAGGTCTTATGGACCTTTGAAGATTCCATGCGTTACTCCCCTTGTTTCTATGACCCAAATACATTCTAGGACACAATATAATTATATTTCAAGTGATGTTTTCGCTAGTCACAAAAATCATCAAAAGAGCGACTCAATATCCGATAGCCATATTGGTTATATCTTTTGTCCTAGCGTTACTTTCTATCTATCCCGTCCAGAATTTGCGGTGGGAACTTCAGTTACAGGACGCCCTGACCTCAAAGGGGAGCTCACCCCTTTACCATCAAGAAATAGAAGAAAAATTCGGGGCCCTCGGAAGCCTGACCGTTGTCATGGAGTCCGAAGACAGCACCCTGAACTATTTCGCCGCACGGTCGTTATACCAAAGATTGCAAGCTGACTCGACCATTCATTTTGCCGAATTTGAAACGGATATCGAGTTCTACAAGAAGCACAGTCTGCTCTATATCGAAGAAGATGACCTGGACACGGTCGCCAATAGAATCCAGACGTTGCAAGAAAAAATCACTCTGGCCCACAACCCCCTATATGTGGACATGTCCGACGAGTCACAGACTTCAGTCGATTCAAATGACAACAAGACCAACCAGGCCATTCTTGATTTTACTGATCTGGAAAACAAGTATTTCACCATCCTTTCGAGAACCCACGCCAGCAGTGACGGGAAAATTCGTGTTGTCGATATCTACCCTAAAAATTCCCTATCCGACTTACAGGCCAACCGAGACTTGCTCGGCAAAGTCAAGTCATTCTTCAGGGACAATCCTAAATATGGCTCCATAAAAGTCTATTACACCGGAAAAGTCTACGACACCATCCAGACGGGGCGGACGCTACTCCCCGAGGCAAAATTTGCAGGAAAAATCACCGCCCTGTTCATCTTGCTTCTTTTCATTATCCATTTCTATAAGCAACCCCAGCTAATACTGGTATCGGCGATTCCAGTGGGGCTCCCGATCCTTTACACCCTGGCCCTGGCTTGGCTGCTGTATGGACGCATCAACGTATTCACCCTGTTGCTTGCCCTGGTTCTGCCCGGACAGGCCTGTCAAGTTATTACCCATGTACTGAACCGATACTTTATAGAACGGTCCAGAAACTTGAGTCCCAAGCTTTGCATTGAGAGCGCTGTTCTAGGGATTGGTCCATCTACAGCGGTATCGGCCGGAATCATGGCTTCGTTTTTCGCCTGCATGATTATCGTGCCTGTGGCCGGAATCCGCGAGCTCGGCATCCTCGGTTCCATAGGCTGCATTTTAAACTGGATTTTCACCATACTTATCTCTACATCTCTCCTGCACTTGTTCCAGCGCAAAAAAGCCTTCTCTGTCAACAGCTTCCGTTTCCAGAGTGTGTTCAAGATAACGCTCCTTTCTTACAGGACCAACGGAATCATTATAGCCGTTCTTTCCGTATTGAGTCTTGCGGCGTTGATTTATGGCGGTGTGAACCTGAAATTCCTTTATGATTTCAGGCAGACTGAACTCCCCCGCGAAGAACGGGTGGCGGATTCGTTAATCGCAAAAACAGGTTTCCCTCAATATGACCCCGTCATCGTCATGATGTCAAAAGACAATGGCGATGAACTTTATAGAAGGTTCAAACAACTCAAGTCCAAGGGCAAGATTCCTAATATTGAGAACGTTTATACCTTAAGCGCATTCTCGCCAAAGAATCAGGTCAACAAGAAAGAAAAGCTTAAAGAAATCCAGGCTTTCTTTACTAGCGACATCTTGCAGCAGCTGGATTCTGCCGAAAAGCTGAATGTCTCGAAGATTTCTGAGATTCTTTACCGATTCGATTTTGATGAAGACGACCAACCCGAAAATATCCGCAAGAAGTTTAGCGACATCGACGGGAATGCAGGGGCCTTTGCCTTTATCTTTTCGAACATCAATCCGAACAACGGACTGGAATGTAGGCACCTGGCACACGACCTAGCCCTCCTGAATGGCTCGGATGATAGCACCTACAAGATGACGGGCGTGCCTGTTGTGCGGGCAAAGTTCTTGGACCTAGTGCTTTCTAATGTCGACAAGACCATTTTCTTGGGGTCTGTTCTGGTGTGGTTCTTCTTGCTGTTCTTCTACAATCGTTTCAGCAGGGCCATTTTTACAATCCTCCCTTCCCTATTTGCCATGAGTTGGCTATTGGCCCTAATCAACGTCCTTGGAATCAAGCTTTCTGTCTATAGCACTATCGCCTTCCCGATTTTGATTGGAGCAAGCGTTGACGGTTCTATCCAATTGTGGACCGCCTACTACGAAAAGCGGAAAGGAACCGCCCTCACCCTTTTGCAAGGCAAGGCTTTCTCTATTTCCATAAGCCAGATGGCCGCCATGATTGGAACCTACGGTTTGCTGATTTCATCGCATCCTGGCCTAAAAAGCATCGGACAAATTTCGTTTATCGGACTGATTTGCATCTCAATCGCCCAGTTCACAATGTTTTCGTTAATTGCAGGTTCTCTAGACAACTACAGAATCCTGCAAAGGCAAAAAAAAGAAAATGCCCAAAAGTCTCTCCAATAGAACACTGAATATTGCCGCCTCCCTGACAGTTGCCATTGACAGCCTTGCCAAAAAAATGATTGCCGAAGGCAAGGACGTGGTTAGTCTTGGTGCCGGCGAACCGGATTTTCCGACTCCAGAACCTATCTGCAAGGCGGCACATTGCGCCATCGACAGCGGAAAGACCCGCTATACCGCACCCGTCGGCATTTTGGAGTTGCGCAAGAAAATCTGCGAAAAGCTCTCCAAAGAAAACGGGCTCCGTTATGAACCCGAACAGATTACGGTCACCAGCGGCGCAAAGCATGCCGTGTTCAACTCCCTTGCCGCCTTGATAAACCCCGGTGACGAAGTGATTATTCCAGCCCCTTATTGGGTGACTTATCCTGAATTGGTGAAATGGCTTGGAGGCGTTCCCGTATTTGTTGACGGATTGCAAGAAAATGATTTCAAGATAACGGCCGAACAGCTGAAAAAAGTTTGTAATGACAAGACCAAGGCCATTTTAATGAACAACCCTTGCAACCCTACCGGTTCCGTGTATAGCCGCGAGGAATTGGAGGCCTTGGCAAAGGTCATTGTCGAAAATGACCTATACTGCATTTCTGACGAAGTCTATGAATATTTCGTTTATAAGGGAACATTTACCAGCATTGCCTCTATTGAAGGGATGAAGGACCGTTCCATTGTCATCAACGGTTTTTCCAAGTCTTACTGCATGACCGGCTGGCGCGTAGGCTACGACGCCTCCCCCGCCCCCATCGCCAAGATTATCGGGAAAATCCAAGGGCAAGCTACGCACCACCCGAGCAACATCGCCCAGTACGCCGCCTTGGGTGCTCTAGAGATGGGAAATGCCGAGTCTCTCAAAATGAGGGAGGTTTTCCGCAAGCGCAGGGACTTTATGGTGTCAAAAATCGGCGATGCCCTGGGGCAAAAGCTGCGCGCTCCCGAAGGAGCCTTTTACCTTTTCGCCCCTGTGAGCTCCGTCTATGGAAAATCAACGCCTGACGGAAAGACCATCAAGGGGTCCGTAGATTTGTGCGAATACATTCTTGAAAGTCAAGGGCTTGCCATTGTACCAGGAGCAGCTTTCGGAAACGACAACTGCGTGCGTTTTTCTTATGCTGCCAGCGACGAAAATTTGGGAAGTGCCTGCAGGCGTTTCGAAGCTGCCATCAGGAGCTTGAAGTAGACGATCTAAAGGGCATCCGACGACATGTTCCATATAGTCACACCCGAAAAAGGAAAGCCGTTTACCATCGGACGAAAAGAGGATTGCGACATCCGATTCTCCGACGTTTTCGTTTCCAGGGAACATGCGACCATAGAATTCAACGACGGATTATGGAATCTAAAGAACCTTTCAAGCAATAGCGTCACCCAGGTCAACGATGAAGACGTCTCTGAAATTTCTCTGAAAGATGGCGACATCATCGTCATCGGGCTTCACCGCTTGAGAGTGACTTTACGGGGCGACGCCCTTTCCCTGCTGCTTCTGGACGCATCTGATTCTACGGAATCCTACACCTTGACCTCAGAAGACCAGGAGATTACACAGGAAGGTGAAAACGGGAACACCGCGTTCAAGGCGAAACTTTTGGGTTCTGGCTGCAGACTCCATTTTGCAAAAAAATTGACGGATTCCGACGGCAAAAAAGGACACGAAATTCGCCTGGATGCAGGCGACACCATCCGTCTTGAGAACTTCGAGTTTTCGTTCCAGGCTGGTGACTTGCTGGTCAAGCGGGTCATGTCCGGATTTGACGTGACGCTTAGGAATCTAGATGTTTATGCCGGTAAAAAAGAGCTGTTGTCCGACATAAACCTCTACCTGCCCGCAGGAGAAATTCTTGCCATTATCGGACGCTCCGGCCAAGGAAAATCTTCGCTTCTAAAACTTCTGAAAGGGGAATACACCAAGTCTCCCGAAGGCGAAGTCCTATATTCCGGGCTGGATTACCGCAATAAGGAAATCCGCAAACGGATAGCCTTCTTACCGCAGGACCCGGCGCTCCACAAGGACTTGACCGTCATGGAAACGCTCCTGCATGGGGCGAAAATTTCCATGGACAAAAAGGAGCTGAAGGAATCTTTCCAGGAACGGGCTGACCGAATTTGCGAGCTGTTCGGACTTACCGCCCGCAAGAACAACCCCGTAAAGACTCTGAGCGGTGGCGAAATGCGAAGGCTTGCCTTGGCCCAGGAACTTATCGGCTCTCCTGGCCTGATTGTGCTGGACGAGCCCCTTTCGGGCTTGGACCCCTACAACGCAAACATTCTGTGCACCCACCTGAAACAGCTGGCCTTCTTGGGCCATACGGTAATTCTCACCACCCACAGCTACGAGGCCCTGAACATCGCCAACAAGGTGTTGGTTATCCATCAAGGGAAACAGGTGTTCTATGGTTCACGCGAAGAATCGGTGGGGTTTTTCAATACCAAAAGTGCCGAAAATATTTTAGCGGGGTTGAACGACGACTCCTTTATCCGCTGGGCATCTTCGAAAAAATCTATGGAAGTGGCTGACGGCGAAAAGAAGAACCGAACCTATTTCAAGACCGATAAAAAATCGACTCTACTCCCCTACCATATCCAGTTGATTCTCAAGCAGTGGTTCCGCGACAAGGGAAAACTCTTTGCCCTGTTTATACAGCCCTTTATTCTCGGATTTGTCTTCTCCCAGATTTTCTCCAATAATTCGCCTCTTGGGATTGTAAGTTTTGCCTTAATCCTCTGTGCCAACTGGTTTGCCCTTTCTCTATCGATTCGAGAGATCGTCCAAGAAAAAGAAATTTTGACTAACGATTTGCGAAAAGGCATGTCCATCGCCCCCTACCTGCTTGCCAAAACGGGAATTCCCTCTGTTGCAGCCTTCTTGCAGACCTTCGTTATTTACGGTTTTATCTCCTTCAAGGTGACGATGCATCCGACCTTGCCGATTCTTGCCCTCGTGTTTGCCCTGACGGTGATTCCTGCCATGTGCATGGGTTGCCTTGTCAGCGCATTTTCCAAAAATCCCGGCCAGGCAAACGCTTTCTTGCCCCTGATTATCATTCCGCAGGTGGCCTTGGCCGGAGCCCTTGTTCCCCTGGACCAGATGCAGGCTATCGGAAAGGCACTTTCCTTTGCCATTTGGTCAAGGTTCGACCAGGACGCCCTTCTGGATTTACTTTTGGACAGGCCTTTCGAGAGCCTGAACTTTGTAATGCTGATGACACTCATCATTATATTTTGTATTATAACCTTCGTCAATTTACACCTTCTTAGAAAAGCAAAATGAGTCCCGAGAATCAATCAAATACTTTCCCTCGCCCCTTTAACGAAAACTACGACCTGATAGATACTCTCGGACGGGGAGGCATGGGCTACGTCTATAAGGCCCTGGACAAAAGGCTCGGCCGCGAAGTGGCCCTAAAGGTGTTGGACTCGTCTTCTGACGAAGAGGCAATCCAGAGGTTTTATCTGGAAGCCCAGGCCATGAAAGAACTGGACCACATGAACATTGTCCAGATTTTCGACTTTGGAAAGCAGGCCAACCAGCTTTTTATTGCCATGACCTATGTGAAGGGAGTGGCCCTCTCCGACATCTTGCAGAAGCAGAGCAAGCTCCCCTTCTCTTCTATCGAGGTGATTATCAAGCAGATTGCCCGCGGTCTTTTGTACGCCCACAACCGCGGTATTGTCCATAGGGATGTGAAGCCCTCCAACATCATGATTACCCACGATAACCGTGTCTATATTATGGATTTCGGGATTTCTTACATCCAGGAGATGGAAAAACAGCGTCTTACCAGAACGGGCATGACCATGGGCACGCCCGAGTATATGTCTCCGGAGCAGTGCCACGGCGAAGAAGTGACCCTGCAGTCCGACA